>JAJQFK010000167.1 GCA_021201175.1 Candidatus Gastranaerophilales bacterium
AACAATGAATTATAAAGGCGAAAGATTTAAAAATATTTGAAGAAAACAAAATACGCTTATACTATGATGAGGGTTCAGAACAGTGGTATTTTTCCATAATCGATATTATCTCAATTCTTACTGAAAGCAAGAATCCTCGCAGGTATTGGAGTGATTTGAAGATAAAACTATTTGAAGAAGAGGGTTTTAGTCAGTTGTACGAAAAAATCGTACAACAGAAATTGATGTCAACGGATGGAAAGAAATACAAGTCCTTCATTTTAAAGCGGTCTTTTTTATTGCCGAGGCATTTTTGCACAATTTCTTAGTCTATATCAAAAACAATTGTTAAATCAAGTTCAAGCCCGCCTGTTGAAAGATGATTATTTTTTCTATGTCGTGTGCTGCGGCTTACTAATCTTACCTTCCGTGAGATACATATACAGTTTCATGATTTTGTTTAAATCTTTAATGTCCGATTCGTAAAATCTGACATCGCTTTGTGCATTATGGTAAAAGCCGTCGGGTTCGGTTATAATTGTGTAGTTCCCATCCGCTTTTTGTTTTATTGTGCCTCTTGTAATTAACATTGAGGTTTCGGCGACTAACTCTTGGGGATTTGTCATTGCGTAGTTGCTTATTAATTTTTGAATTTTAGATTTAGAAATTACAACATCATTAAATTTTACTTCTTCCAATTCTTTGCTTATTTTAACGGCTTTTTCTTCGGAATGATAACGAAGGTGCTTTGCGAGGTTAGCATCTGCAACATGGGCTGCTTCATGGTAAATAATATCTTTTGCTCTATCTTGGCAACCTCTTTCAAAATATTCGCTTTGTACATAAATTGAATTTAAAGCCGAAAAACCACCGATATCTTTCGACATTAAATCAGTAATATAGACTTTTTCGGGCAGCAATTGACCGGTTGCCGCTATTTGTTCTAAAGCAGCTTGAATTGTATCCAATGTTGAATCTGCTACTATTTGTATATTATCAGGGATTTGCTTTCCTTGCATGTGCATATTTTCAATATATGATTTTGCCACTATGTTATTATCGAAAAATAAAGCAATTTCATTGCCGTTAATATTAATTTTTTTGTCGGCAAAAGCAGGGTCTAGGCTTGTACCATGGTAAAATTCGTTTATTTTTTCATAATACAAATCCGCATCTTTTGGATAAATATTATCTAAACCCTTTTTAGCATTCCTTAAAATTTGCTTTACAATTATATTCGCATAAATTTTATTTGCATTTGTTATGATGTCTGATATGGAAGCATCATCCAAACGGATATCTTCCGATTTATAAAAATTTATAATATTGCATATACATTTTATATCAGTATTGCCCGAGTCAATTAAACCGTTTGTCAACTTCATAAGACTTTTTAGGATATCAGGCTCACAGTGACCTAATTCTAAGCAACTTAAAATTTGTTCAATATCTTGTATATCAAATTTGTCGGATTTAATTAACTTTTTTCCAAAATCAAATAATTGTCTTTGCGCATTAGTATTATCCGGTTTTACATCGCTTAGAATGCATTGTATCAGTCGATATTTATCTTTTTGAATATCGTTGGATTTAATCAGCTCTCTTGCAAAATCAATTAATTGTTGCTGATCTTTTGGATTATCCGAATTAATATTCATTAGAACGTAAGGCAGCAGCCGAATCTCATCTTTTTTGATATCTTCTGATTCAACTAGTTCTATTGCAAAATCAATTATCTGCTGTTGCGATTTTAAATTTGTTCTGTTTATGGTGCTTATAAAATCACTAATAATTGCATTATCCGAAAATGATATATCACTAACTTCAACCAATTTATTTATAAAATCAATCAACAGTTGTTGTGTTTCCGTATCATTTGTTTTTATTCTATTTATAATTTTAGAAATATACCAATCGTCATCTTCCGTATTTGCTTCAATTAATTTTTTTTCAAGACCGGCTAAATTTCTTTCAGTTTTTTCTTTATTAGCAACGTCATATTGCCCTTTGAAATTGATATTAGCCTTTGCATAATTTGCTGCACAATTTTGAGAAATAAAACTTGTATTGTTATTTTGTACGCAAATTTTTAATTTTTGCTTTTTTGTTGTTTGTTGAGCAACATTTTGCTCTTGATTTGTGGCAAATTCTCCTAATTTGTTTATACTGCAGTCCATTATAATAACCCAAACTTCTTATAATAAATAAAAACAAATTAAAGATAGAAATTGCATAAATGAATCCGAAAATATCATATATAAAGTTAGTGTAGATATTCTTGAAAAAATAATTGTGCATTCTATTCGTTGAGTATTCATCAAATTAGATTTTATGATAATGCTAAAAAATATTATGATAAAAAGATTGCAGAAGCTAGATGGTAAAAAGGTAAGCTATGACTATAACTTACCTTTCTTGTATTTTATTAATTTTGACTCTTGCCGCAAAAAATACCCCTGACACGATTCGAACGTGCGACGCCTTCCTTAGGACGGAAGCGCTCTATCCAGCTGAGCTACAGAGGCATATATTCATTATATCACAAAACTAAAATTTATTCGGATATATTGTCCAATTTCAGATTATTTTTGTCAGATTGAATCCGGAGATGTTATTCTTCCAGCAATAGCGCTTGCTGCTGCAACATAGGGAGATGCAAGATAAACTTCACTATCTACGTGCCCCATTCTCCCGACAAAATTTCTGTTCGTTGTTGAAATAGCACGCTCTCCGGCTGCTAATATTCCGGCATGCCCGCCAAGACAAGGACCGCATGTCGGAGTAGAAACTGCTCCTCCTGCTTCAATTATGGTTTCTATATATCCTGCTCTTAATGCTTTCAAGTATATTTCCTGTGTTGCGGGGAAAACTATCAATCTTACATCGGGATGAACTTTTTTCCCTTTTAAAATCTCTGCTGCGGCTTGTATATCCGATAATCTGCCGTTTGTACAACTTCCTATTATTGCTTGATCTATTTTTATATTTCCTGCTTGTGATACGGGTTTAGTATTCTCTGATAGATGCGGGAATGCGACTACAGGCTCAATTTCTTCCGTATTGTAAGTTATAACTCTTTCATACTCTGCATCTTTGTCACTTGTATAAAATTTATACGGACGCAAGCTTCTGCCTTCCAAATATTTTTTTGTAATCTCGTCAGGTTCTATAATGCCGTTTTTTGCTCCGGCTTCAATTGCCATATTGCAAATAGTAAATCTGCCGTCCATTGGCATTTCACGAATTGTGGAACCGCCTATTTCCAGGGTTTTATATAATGCTCCGTCAACTCCTATATCACCTATCAAATAAAGTATTAAATCTTTTGCGGTAACATATTTATTTAATTTTCCGTTAAATTCAACCTTAATGGCGGAAGGAACCTTTAACCATGTTTCTCCTGAAGCCATTGCACATGCTATATCAGTAGAGCCCATGCCTGTAGAAAATGCGCCCAGAGCACCGTATGTACAAGTATGAGAATCCGCACCTATAACTATATCTCCGGCTGTAACTATCCCGTTATCCGGCAATAAAGCGTGCTCAATCCCCATTCTGCCTACTTCAAAAAAATGTTTTAAATTTTGCGATTTCGCAAATTCTCTAACCTGCTTTACCTGTTGTGCGGATTTTATATCTCGATTAGGCACAAAATGGTCAGGAACAAAAACTACCCTGTCTTTATCAAAAACTTTATTAACTCCAATTTTATTAAACTCATTAATAGCTACCGGCCCTGTTATATCGTTTGCAAGCGTTATATCAACTTTCGCTGTTATTAGTTGCCCTGCTGATACTTCTTTTAATCCGGAATGCTGTGCTAAAATCTTTTTTGTAATATCCATTGGTTTTGTCATGTTTTATTCCTTTCCGCAAAACTATTTAAATGATATTATAAAATAGAGAAAAAGCCAAAAAATTAACATTGGAGAAAAAATGCCTTTAAAAGAATTCAGAACACCTGTTACTAATAAACCTGTTTTAGTAGGAACGCAAAGCGGAAAAGATAATATAATTTTTGCAATAGAATCCAGTTGTGACGAAACAGCGGCTGCAATAGTAACCAACGGACGCGAGGTCATATCAAATATTGTTGCTTCCCAAATTAAAACACATATAGAATTCGGCGGGGTAGTGCCGGAAGTTGCGGCTCGAGAGCATTTAGAGGCTATAAATCTTGTTATTGCACGCGCTTTTGAAACGGCAGATATTAAAGCAGACAAAATAACTGCCTTTGCTGCAACCGTCGGTCCCGGACTTGTAGGTTCTCTTTTGGTAGGATTAAATGCCGGAAAGGCTCTTAGTATTGCTTATGATAAACCGTTTATAGGAGTTAATCATTTAAATGCACATGTTTGTGCTAATTTTTTAAATACTGACTTAGAACCTCCTTTTGTTGCTTTGTTAATTTCCGGCGGGCATACTCAAATTATTGAGGTTAAGAGTTATACGGAACAAAATATTATAGGTGAAACCATAGATGATGCAATCGGTGAAGCTTATGATAAGGTCGCAAGGCTAATCGGTTTACCTTATCCGGGCGGGGTTAATCTTGATAAACTGGCACAAACCGGAAACCCGTACGCATTTAAGCTTCCGGAGGCAAAACTTAATTCCGAATATGATTTTAGTTTCTCCGGATTAAAAACGGCTTCTCTACAACTAATACAAAAATTAAAAAAAGAATCTGTTGACTTACCTAAAGCAGATATTGCTGCAAGCTTTCAAGAAAACGTGTCTTCGCTCCTTTTGAAAAAAACTAAAAAGGCGGCGGATAATATCAATGCTAAAACTATTGTTCTTGCCGGCGGAGTTGCTGCAAATTCAGAAATTAGAAAAAAATTCTTTGCACTTGAAAAATCCGGTTATAAAATATATGCGCCCGAGATGAAATACTGCACTGACAATGCAGCAATGATTGCGTCAAGTGCTTATTTTCTTGCCAATACGATGGACTCTCTCGAAATAGAAGTATTTTCAAGAATGTAATCTTGTGCCTGATAAAAATGCAGGGCAAAAAAAATTATATTTTACAAGGTAAACAAGCAAATATCGCTGTTTAATCCGGAATATATTCTATTAAATCCGAAATCTTACAATTAAAATACCCGCATAATTTGTTTAATGTGTTTATGCTTACATTTATGTTTTTATTGTTTCTTATTGTAGAAAGTGTTGATTTCCCAATTCCTGTTTTTTTAAAAATATCATCTGCTGTTGTTCGGTGTTGCCAAATCAAGTCATCAAGTTTAAATATAATC
>JAJQFK010000026.1 GCA_021201175.1 Candidatus Gastranaerophilales bacterium
TATACGGATAATTTGTCAAACATAAACTTTAATTCATCATCTAATTTGTCAAAATCTTGTTCTAGTTTTTTATGAATTTGATTTTGTTTTGCCTCCGGCAATTTATCTAAAGAGGATAACGTTTTAATATCTACTTTTTCACCTGATTTTATTTTATCTTCAAGTTTATCCAAATAAATATTATAATTATTCATTGATATAATTTCATTGAAAACTTTAAACAAATTTTTATAAGTTTTTGTGTTATTTCCGGAGATGATTATACTATCTACCAACGGAAAAGAGTAATCTTCTTTTTTATTGTATCCTACGGCACCTGTCATATCCTCAACAGGCAGCCCTATTTTAAAATCATCGGCGGCAATGTAGCCTTTATCCCAGCCGTAGCCGGATTTGTAATCTGTATAATTAAATCCGTTACGCCCGTTCCAATATGATTTCTTTTCAGATTTTCCCCAACTGTTATCTGTCCATAATACATCTTTTTTTGTTTTTTTACCGGTTGCAAAATCGGTAAATTTCTCACGGCTTATGAGCGGTATATATTGTGCATGTGCGGAAGATTCGGTATTATCTACATGACTTTCGAGAATACCGCTTCCCGTACCTTGTTTAATTTTCTTAACGGCATTATTTACATCCGTTTCAATATAATAAGGTTTACCTGTCATTTGTTCCAGAATTCTTATTTGTTCTCTGAGCAATAATCCGGAGGAACCTTCTTCTCTAACCCAGAAAGAACCGGACAGCATTCCTAACTCTGCATATTGTTTGTCTAAATCATCGCGCATTGTAGTGTTTATAATCCGATATCGATTTTTAGCATAGGCTTTTATATTCGGAAATGATTTTTCTATTGAGTTTAATATCCTTTTATCTTTATCAGGAATTGATGACCTTAACTTTTTTAATTGTCTTTTCTGTTCTTTTCCATTTTCAACATTTTCGATATTATTTATTTGTTCGGAACTCATTCTGTCGAATGTTGCTGATAAAGAATTTAAATTATTTCTTGATAAAATAAATCCTTCTTTTTCTAAATTATTCAAAACGGCAGCCTGTTGTGAAGGAACATTCCATTTGCTTAATATGCTGTTATATCTCATTTCTAATGTTTTTACGTTTTGAATCCCCTGCGAGAAATGCTGCAATAATTCTTCCTGTTTAGCTTTATCAGGACTATAACTGTTATTTATGCTTTCGTATGTTGTATTAAGCAGCATTTGAAGCATATTGAATCGGTCAGTAAAACCAAAGTTTCTGATTGCTTCTGATACATCTTCTTTAGACGGATTATCGGATAATTTACTTATCCATTTGTTCAGATGTTTAATAACTCCTGATTTATCATCCTTTAAATCCATACAATATATTATATTTTCATAAGCTTCATCGTTACCGTTTTCTATTTCTTTCAAATTATTTCGGTAAGATTCGAGTATAATTTCTTGTAAATCAGCGCCTAAATATGTTTTTGAAATATTATCCAGATTTTGAGGAATATAGCTTTCAACTGATGCCGAATCTTTCATTAGTTCAAGTTCTAATTCTTTTTGAGAAGGAATATCCTTGGTTCCATTTGCATATTTTTTCCTTACTGTTTCTGAAGAAAAACTTTGTTTTAAAGTATTTAAGAAACTTGAAACATACTCATCTCTCGGCGGTAAGCCGGTGAACTTTTCAAATCTGATTATTCCGTTTGGAAGATTTATATCATTTTCTATGGCAATTCGGTGTGCGGCTGCCAGTTTAAAAAGATTTTTTGAATAATTATACTTGCTGTTTACCGATGAATAGTTTTTTATTCCGTTTAGAGCCTTTTCTGCTCCTTTATCAATATTTAAAAGTTTTATAATTTCAGGTGCTTTTTCTTTGAGCAAAGTTCCGCTTTCAGGGGTTATCTTTTCCTGTTCGGTATTTTCAATTATATAGTCTGATACTATTTTTTGTTTTACTTCGTCAGGCAATTGGGCTGCAACATTTACCTCGTTATTTTCATTTTGTCCGGAATAAAATTCGCACAAATTCGTAATTAATTTTCTGTTTTCTTTATCAGTACTTGACGGAAATACTTCATTCAATATATTCTCAAGATTTATAAGTGTCTGCTTTTTTGTCTGTTCAAAGTCTTTTTTTACAGAAATCATGTCTGAATATGAATGCTTTATTTCTTTTTGAGTTTTTGATACATTTTCCAGAAATTCATTTTCTTTTATTAATGCTTTTAAAAGATTTTTTTCTTCTTTTCTTTCTTCCGGTAATCCTTCGTACCAGCTTGAATCATCGAAAATTCCGTAGTTATCATTATCAATCCCTACAAATTTTTCTGTTACTCTGGTTCCGTCACCGATTGTGTGTGCATTTTGCATCCATAAATGTGCTGCATTGTCTATAATTCTGTATCCGAGATACATTGCCCTTGTGTAATCTATATCAGCTTTTGGAATATCAACTTTTTTACCTGTTCCTAATTGCGTAATGTCATATACTGACATTTTAGGAGAATCTTTAAGTTCTTCCATAATTAAATCCACATATCCTGATTTATCTTCGTATGCCATTAATTTTCTGCATACAGAAATGGAAGCACAAATTCCAGAAAAAATTTGGTCTACTTTTTTTGTTTTAAGTATTTCTTCATCGGGTGTTTTTATAACAATATCATTTAAAACTTCGTCCAGTACCTGTTTTTTCTTGCCGGTTAACTGCGGATTTATTTTATATTCATCACTCATAAAATATATGAATTTTTCAAGACATTCCTCTTTTTGTTTTCCGGAAATTTCTGAAGATGATATAAAATAATCAAGATTCTTTCTTATTCGTGTTGTTCTTTCAAGTTCTTCAGAATCTTCTGTAATGTTGTCAGAAATTAAATTTTCCGTCAGGTTTTCGCGTAACTCAAGTATCTTTTTTTGATTTTCAGTTAATTCTTTTTTTGTTTCAAATGTTTGAGAATATTTTATTATTAAATCATTTATATCTTCGTCATTATTTCTTTTGAGTGCTCTTTTTACGGTATCTTTTAATATTAAAGACCAATCTGTATTTTCTCTCTTTCCTTCTGTAACACCATCTTCATCAAGAATATCCTTAAATTCGGAATTTCCGCCCTGTCCATATTCGAGGTTATCTGCAATATCAAGTAAAAATTCAATATTTTCTTTCTCGGGATATTTCTTTGAAATATTACTAAGTGCTGCATATATATTAAATTTTGTGTTATCCAGTAACGGATTCTCTCCGTTTTTTAATATACTTATTGTGTTTTTATCGGTTCTTAAACTCTTAAAACTTTTATTATAATTTGATTTTATATTGTTTATTGCATTAATTTTCATACAAATATCCCTTTTATATCTCAAAGATATTAATTATGCGCAAAGATATTTTTGTTAAAATTTAATGTGAATTTAAACTATTTTTTACATAGTGTTACATTTTAACATTCGGGATTAAACTCAGTTATGCAGAACTGATAAGTTAAGTGTAAATATTCAACTTCTGTCAAATAAAAAAATTTTAAACTATTTATATAAAGTACTTTTAATATGATATAATTTATGGTTTAATTTAAAATAATACGGTACTTCTGTTTGCGTCATAACATAAGCGGCAGATATCCCGTTATCATAAGGCAGACAAATATGGTTTTAAAACTCAACCTCGTGATTTTAAGTCCACAGCCTGCAATTGTACCCGCTCAAAACATCATTTAAAAATTTTGAAGTAATTTCCGCGGACAAAATTTTTAAGACACAATATAAGCACAACAAGAATAGTATTATGATAAAGATTTTTAAAACAAATGATGATAAAAAATTATCAAAACTTAGTATAAGTGAAGCTGTTTCAGGTTCGTGGTTCAGTTTAATCAGTCCTAACGAAGAAGAAATAAAACAAGTATCTCTTGTTCTCGGATTAGATGAAGATTTCTTATTAAATTCACTTGACCTTGATGAACGTTCTCGTATTGAAACTGCTGACGGAAATGTGCTTATTATTACGAATCTGCCGATTATGACAGATGACGGTTGTTTCGATACCCTGCCGCTCGGTATTATTTATACTCCTACTTCTATAATTACTGTTTGTTCTAAAGATAATAATATTCTATCTTCCTTTAATGAAACTACATCATACTTTTTTGATACCAGAAATAAAACGGAATTTATGTTAAAAATCCTTTTCCGTTCCGTAAAATTCTATTTGAAGTATCTTGATATAATAAACAGGACTACTGAAAACATAGAAAACGAGTTACAAAAGGCTACAAATAATAAAGCGTTATTTCAATTGATGGAAATACAAAAAACCTTAGTATATTTTTCAACCGCACTTAAAGATAATGATATTGTGCTGCAAAAAATCATGAGAATGACAAAACCTACAGCTTTAAACTATCTAAAAACAACAGAAGAAGATATAGATTTGCTTGAAGATGTTATAATTGATACAAGACAGGCAATAGAAATGGTTGATATGCACAGAATGATTCTTGAAGCAATGATGGAAGGTTTTGCCTCCATTATAAATAATAATCTAAACCTTGTAATGAAATTTTTAGCGGCAATTACAATTATAATGTCTATTCCTACTATGATTGGCGGTTTGTGGGGTATGAATGTTATAGTTCCTTACGGGAATAATCCATACGGCTTTATGATTGTAGTTACTTTATCTATAATTCTTTCTATTGCGGTTGTAGTTTTCTTCAGAAAAAAAGGTATGTTTTAAAAAAAGGCAGGTAACTTTTGAAAAATAGTTCTATTTTAATAATATCAAATGATAAAACAGTTGGAAATACAATTTCCGAAAAAATTAAACTCTTGAGGGAGTGTGATGAAATAAAAATAGTTTCTTTTATTGAGTCTATTTCTGTTTTAAATATGTCGGTGCCGGCTTTAATAATTTTATATTGTTCCAATAAGGATTCTGCAAATATTGTAAAAGAAATTCGGACTTTAAAATCGCTTAACAGCGTTCCGATTATCTTTGTTATGGATTCTCTGGTTGAAGATGCTTTGTTTTATGCATTTGATAACGGAATTGATGATTTCTTTTTCTTAAATGAACCTGATTCTGTTATTTTAATGAGAATCTTTTTGACATTGCATAAAGCAATTTTATATAAGCAAATTGAAACTAATAAGGAAATATTGGTTAGTGCTGATATTATTGATAAAAATACAGGAATTTATAATAAAGAATATACACAGGTCATT
>JAJQFK010000297.1 GCA_021201175.1 Candidatus Gastranaerophilales bacterium
TACCTAATTAGACCTAATATGACCCGATAATATATTATTTTTACCTAATTGTCAAGTTGAGTATTATACCTTAACCAAATTCTTAATATCTGTTTTAGGTGGTTTTCCAAACATCTTTTTGTATTCTCTGCTAAATTGTGTCGGGCTTTCATAGCCTACAAGATAACTTGCTGATTCTGCGTTATGACCTCCAGTCAGCATAAGTCTTTGAGCCTCATAAAGCCTTAATTGTTTTTGGTATTGCAAAGGCGATATTGTTGTTACATCTTTAAAATGCTTATAAAAAGATGAAGGTGCAAGATTTAAACTTTTTGCAAGTTCTTCCATATTGATTTTTTCTTTATAGTTATCTTTTAATAAATTTATAGCACCTGCAATTTGATTGTACTGATTTCCTTTTGTATTTGCTGCTTTGATTAAATTTCCGAGTGGTCCTGTAATTAATAAATAATGGATTTCTTTCATAATCATTGGCGCAAATATTTTTTGTTTATCCTTTGGCTGTTCCAACAATTCTGCTAATCGAATAAACGCATTAATTAACTCCTCATCGGCATCAGATCCAGAGAAACAAGTTGAATTCTCATGATATTTAATATCAACCGTACTCATTTCTGCCATTAATTGAGAAATTAGATAAGAATCAAGTTCTACAACAAGCCCAATACAAGGGTTTTCTTTTGTCGCACTTTTAATCCTGCTCATTAAAGGAATATCAACGGAACAGACCATATATTGACCTACAGCGAATGTAAATTCTCTATCTCCAAATATTGTCTGCTTGCTTCCTTGCAAAAGCCAAAATTGCAAGCGGAGTATAAAAACATTTTTTAAGTTCCGTTGGCTCGTCTCTTTTAGAGATTTTAAACCCCTTGATTGAAGTTTCAAAGAAACCGGGCTCTTTGTAAAGTTTAATAATTTTATCTTTTATTTGCTCAATTTTATCCATATTTGGATTATAACACAAACGCTAGAGAATTAGATAAGAATTAGAAAGAATTAGGTCTTAAATTTTCTTATAATTTTGTGAATAATGTAAATTGAGAAATAATAAGTTTTTAATAAAGGAGGGTTAATGCAATATAGAAAATTAAGAGATTTAGAAGTATCCGCTATTGGACTTGGTTGTATGGGAATGAGCCATGGTTACGGTCCTGCTGCTGACAAAGATGAAATGATTAAATTAATTCGCCATGCTTATGATTTGGGTGTAACCTTTTTTGATACAGCAGAAGTTTACGGTCCTTATTTGAATGAAGAACTTGTGGGTGAGGCACTTAAACCCATAAGAGATAAAGTTGTTATTGCAACAAAATTCGGTATCCAAATAGAGAATGGCAAACAAGTTCAAAATTCAAAGCCTGAAATTATCAGAAAATCAATAGAAGGATCCTTAAAAAGACTTAGAACAGATTGCATTGACTTATATTATCTGCATAGAGTTGATACAAATACGCCGATTGAAGATGTTGCAAATACTGTTAAAGACTTGATTAAAGAAGGAAAAGTTAAACATTGGGGATTGTCTGAAGCAGGTGTCGGAACAATTAGAAAGGCTCACGAAATTTGTCCTGTAACTGCAATTCAAAGCGAATATTCAATGTGGTGGAGAGAGCCTGAGAAAGAATTATTCCCATTGCTTGATGAATTAAATATCGGTTTTGTGCCATTTAGTCCGTTAGGTAAAGGATTTCTAACAGGCAGATTTGATAAAAATTCAACTTTTGAAAAAGACGATTTTAGAAGTATTGTTCCAAGATTTACTAAAGATAATCTTGAAGCTAATCAAAAGTTTGTTGATTATGTAAAAGATTTAGCAGCTAAAAAAGGAATAACACCCGCTCCACGTGCTCTAAGATGGGTTTTAGTACAAAAGCCTTAAATTGCACCAATTCCCGGAACAAGAAAAATAGAAAGACTTGAAGAAAACTTAAAAGCATCTGATGTTCTTTTAACCTATGAAGAAGTAAAACAAATTAACATGGAAATCGAAAAAATAGAAATATCCGGAGACAGATATCCTGCGGAATTGGCTGCAAGGGTAGGAAAGTAAGGAGGTTAGAATGAAAGTATTATTAATTAACGGCTCACCTAATAAAAATGGTTGCACCTATACGGCAATGAATGAGATTTCTCTAACACTTAATTTTGAGGGAATTGAAACTGAAATTTATCACATAGGCAAAGACCCGATAGCACCTTGCAGGGCATGTAGAGCTTGCGGGAAACTCGGACATTGCGTAATAAACGACAAAGTTAATGAATTTGTTGAATATGCGCGAAATTTTGACGGTTATGCAATCGGCTCACCTGTTCACTATGGTTCAGCATTCGGTGCTATTGTTCCATTTTTAGACAGAGCCTTTTTTGTTGATTTTATGAGCGGACATAATTCTTTTATTCATAAACCCGGAACGGCTATTGTTTCAGCAAGACGAGCAGGAACTACTGCAACATTGGATCAATTAAATAAATATTTTCAGATTAATCAAATGCCTGTTATTTCGGGCAGATATTGGAATATGGTTCATGGTGCTAACCCTGATGAAGTGAAACAAGATTTGGAAGGTATGCAAAATATGAGGATTTTAGCAAAAAATATGGCATATCATTTGAAATGTAAAGAAGCTGCTCAAAAAGCAGGAATAAATCCGCCTTCATCAGAAGAGGTTATGTTTACTAATTTTATAAGATAGGAGAAATATTATATGCAAACAGTAAAACTAAACAACGGTGTCGAAATGCCTATTTTAGGATTTGGCGTTTATCAGGTATCAGATGAAGAAACTACAAAAGCCGTATCAGAAGCAATTGAAGTTGGCTACAGAATGTTTGATACAGCTCAGTCTTATCACAATGAAGCCGGTGTCGGCAGAGCAATTAAAAATTCAGGAATAGAAAGAAAAGACTTTTTTATAGTTACCAAAATTTGGATTTCTAATGCAGGAGAAGAAAAGGCATATCAATCAATACTTGAATCTTTAGAAAAACTCCAAACAGACTATATTGACTTGCTTTTAATCCATCAGCCGTTTGGCGATTATTACGGTACATATAGAGCTATGGAAAGAGCTTACAAAGAAGGAAAAGCAAGAGCAATAGGAGTAAGTAATTTTTACCCTGACAGGTTTGTTGATTTAGCAAATTTTGTTGAAATTAAACCTGCAATTAATCAGGTGGAAACTCACGTATTTAATCAGCAAAAAGACGCAAGAAAATATCTTGATAAATACAATACTAAAATCATGGCGTGGGGACCTTTTGCAGAAGGCAGAAACAACATGTTTAAAAATGAAACTCTTGTTGCAATAGGTGAAAGATACGGCAAAACATCTGCTCAAGTCGCTTTGAGGTTTTTAGCACAAGAAGGTGTAATTGTTATTCCAAAATCAGTCAAAAAAGAGCGTATGGAACAGAATTTCAACATTTTTGATTTTGAACTTTTGGAAGAAGAATTACAACAAATCAGAATGCTTGATTTAAAACACAGTTTATTCTTCTCCCACCACGATCCTGAAACAGTTGAAATGATTATTAATTTAGTAAGGTAGGAACAAATGAAAAAACTATTATTATTTATTTTACCAATATTATTACTATGTTCGGGTTGCACATTTGCAAACAACACAAATTCACAAGGAGGACTTATGGACAAAAAGATACTAATCGCTTATTTTTCATGGGGTGGTAACACAAAATCTATCGCAGAAAAAATCCACTCACAAACCGGTGGTGATATGTTTAGAATTGAAACAGCAACTCCATACCCTGAAGATTACAACGAAGCAGCTTATGGTGTAGCTAAAAAACAACACGAAGAAGGTACAAAACCTGAACTTAAGTGCTGTTGATTTCCAATCTAGAAAGCCAACTAATGTTGCTCTTGTTGGTTTTCCTGTAAAAGGATTAATCACTTGAAAAGCAAGTTTGTGACCATCAACTACTAAAATATCGCCAACTTCTAAAAGCGAAGCGTCACGTTTGATATATGGTTCAACTTTATCTGATAATGCCTTTTCTCCGTCACGAGCAAGAATCCATTTATCATAATTATTATCCTTAAACCATTTTGCATATCTTCTAAAAGTAATATCTGCGGGAATCAACGTTGCCTTACCTATTGAAATTCGGTTAGGATGCAACAGCAAACTCATAAATATTTTGATTTCTTCATCGGTTAAAACGGTTCTATATTCATCTATTTTAGAATATTTATACTGAGGTAAGAGTTTGGTGTAATCTTCTGTTCCATTTAACATAGCATACCAACGGTGTAAACTGCCGCGAGATATTTTGCCTATAATTTTAAATAAATGAGAATTTGAAGTGCTATACAATTTTACAAAATCATAATCAGCTTGGAGTTTATTTTTGGATTTCTTTCTAAACTCTTGCCATTGATGGATTAAATCTAATCTTGCAAGCGCTATTTGTTTTGATTTTTCTGGTGTGTATGTCATATTTAAAAATCCTTACATACACATTAATTGCTCTTGTTTGTAAAAACATCAAGTCTTAAATCTCAATCTCAGAGACATTTCGACACATATCAAATTAAAAGATAATTCAAAACGGACAATTCTTGCACTAAAAATAGCAGGGCTAAAATCCAAACAATAAGCGAGATAGGAGCCAAAATGAGTTCAATCTTATAAAATATCAGTGCAATTTAGTGCAAAATTAGAGACAAAAGTGCAAAAATTGACCATCAAATCTCAACACTATAAATTAGCCTCAAACTCCTAATAACTCGGCATTTTCTTCAAAAAACACCCATCCAAACTGTCCTGATAGGTTATACGTGCAATAAATTGCACGCTTCGACTTGATTCTATAAATAATATTGTTGGGTTGAAACCTCAACCTACGCGAAATTTTCTCGGACAGAATACCGGCGAATTTGCTCATAAAAAAAGAAACCGCCGGCAATTGACGATTTCTTTTTTGTAAACCAATATCAAATTTATAATTGATTATTCAACTTCGATAGCATTAACAGGGCAGCAGTCAGCAGCTTCTTTAACGCAATCCTCGTTAGCTGAAACAGCAGAAGCATTAACCTTCGCTTTATCTTCAACTGAAAAAACGGCATCACAAACAGATTCGCAAGCACCACATGCTATACAATTGTCATTTACTAAAACTTTCATCATTTTCTCCTTTTTGTTTAACTGATTCAACGAATCACACACATATTATAGCAGAAAACTTAAATT
>JAJQFK010000248.1 GCA_021201175.1 Candidatus Gastranaerophilales bacterium
ACATTTAATATTTTTTCTAATGTCTCAGCTTTAACAAAATATTTTCCGGCTTCAATACCGCTTAAATTTCTTGGGGAAATATCAATCATTTCCGCCAATTTTTCTTGTGTTAAGTTTTTACTCTTTCTAATTCTTTTTAGTTTTTCGCCAAATTCTTTTTTTACATCCATAATTATTTTTCCTGATTTCGTTTTTGTATAATTTTCTATTCGCTGGCTAATTCGGCAAAAAAGATTTAATCATAATAAATAAGATATTAAGTTATATGAAGCTGTAATGTCGCATTACTTCTGGATTTTAATTTTTTTTGATATAATATATCTAGTTTTTTAGCAATTTATTTTATGTTCTATTTTTGATAAAGATGTGGAACAAATAAAAATAATGAAAGGTAGTTATTTATGCAAATTTCAAATGTTAGTCCGGTTTCAAATAATGTTTCTTATAAAGGAGTAGAAACACCGGTAAACACCAAATCAACAAATCCGTCTGTAGAAAATGGAGATGAAAAACTAAAACTGGCATTATCAGGTCTTGCCGCAGCAGGTGCCGCAACTGCCGGAGTAGCATTAGCATTAAAAAGCGGAAACAAAGCAGCTGTTAAAGAAACGGTAGAGAAAGCCCCTGAAGCTATAGAAAGCGCTGTAGAAAAAGTATCTAAACCGGCAGCAGATGTAATCGCAAAAGGTACTACAATGGTAAACGGTAAACTTGCAAATGTAACACAAGCCCGTGTTACATTAAATACATCTGAAGGAGTTAAAGAACTAGCAGGTACAATTGTTAGAGATGCGGAAACAGGAAAAACTCTTAATGTAATCAATAATGCTGCTAAAAAAGTAACTGAACCGGTTGTAAGAACAACTAAAGAAGTTATAAAGAATGGTAATAAATTTGTTGATACCATGAAAAATGGCAAGTTAGCAGCAAGAAAATTTGAACAAGTTACAAGTAACGGAACAAAAAAGATTTTTGTTAACAACTATAATGGTGAAAATGTAACAGGAAGGATAATATCAATTGCAAAAGACGGAACCAAAAATATTATAGAAACAGCAGGAAGTTGTATGCCTCGAATTGCTTAATAATTTTATTGCTCATAAAGAAAACGGAACTATTAAAATAGTTCCGTTTTTGATTGTTCGTCTTTATCCATCCCCTGTTTAATAAGTGACTTAAAAAGACCATCTGAAAATGCGGTAATAATAAACAGGTAAGTATCTTTTTCTTTAAGTTTCATATAATAAAGAGTAATATCATAATCAGCAGCAATTTATGCAGTTTTCAAATCGAGAGCAAACCCTAAGCCTGCAAGAATTTTACTTACGGTAATCAGACTCGGGGCTTTGGTTTTCCCGTGAAGAATATCTACAAGCTGTACTCTGTTCATATTAATTTGTTTTGCGAAATCTGAAACAGTAGATTGAGATTTAATAACATATTCCAAACATCTGAAAAACTCGCAGTAATTACCGTTTTCGGTATAATCGCTAATTGCAAGCCTAAGCCATTCCCGCCTGTATTCAGGTTCTTTAAGTTTTTCGATTAAATCCGCCGTAAAATCATCCATATTTTCATTAAAGTTCATTATTTGGTTCTCCTGTTAATATAATCATCAAAAAAGCTGTTTGCCTGCTTAATTATTTTATTTTGATTAGATTTATCACTTCCTGCAACAATAAGAACAACAACATCATCAAGTTCTTTATAATAAACTCTGTAACCTTTACCAAAGAAAAAACGCATTTCACAGAGTTTACTGTTTTGTATATGCCCCAATCACCGAAATTACCCTCATAAATGCGGTCTAAACGTTTTCTTATACGCATTTGATACTCTATGCTTAAACTGCTAAGCCATTCTTTAAAAGGGCATTTCCCATCATTAGTTTTATAGTAATCAATTCTTTTCATTAATTATATTGTAGCATATTTACTACAATATTACAAGGGGTAATATGATAAATTACTTTACAACCTCACTCTTTGCACAACCCGCCCTAAAAAATCCAATGAAATAAAAAACTATTTGCAACTTCTTTAATTTTCGTTAAAACTTTTCTTATTTTTTCTTCTTGTTCCAAACTTTTAAGAAGATTAGCACCTACTGATATAGTAGCCAAATATTCCTTTTTATTCTTTACTTGACTTATATAACAATATAAAAAGCGTTTTTATCCGAATTAGCTTGTGTCAATTTCTCATAGTTCAGTATTATCTCAATGTAATATTAAAAAACTCTCATTAAAATGAGAGTTTTCATAAATTATAAAACATTACTAATATTAGGCATCTTTATATGCATCAACTATACTATGAAGTCTAATACCTATATCACCTACGGTACCGGCAAGTGCAAGAGCTATTCCTGCCGGAGGACAAACTCCTGCCAATACAACACCTCCCAGTATGGCTGCATCTGCACCAATTGCGCCAAAGAAATGTTTTGCGGCGCTTTTGGTATCACCGTTAACAAGTTGTCCTAATCCCGGATACAAAACAGAAGTAAATGCGGTTCCCAGTTTTTTACCTACACCGCTCTTTTTAGGAGCTGTTTCTTTATGAGAAAACTCTACATTATCTACAGGATCAGATAAATCTACTTTAGGTTGATATGCTTTCGCTTCCTGTGCTTCATAAATTTGATTGGCACTGTTTATGGCATTTACATTGCTAATTCCTTCCATTTTTGATCACCTATTTTTATGTTTCTTACCTTGTTGTATATTTAATAAAACAAAATATATATAAAAATTGCCGAATCAAAGGTTCTTCACCACTGTAAAAATTTCAAAATTCAACAGGCATAAGCTTATTGCTTAGTATTTTTTCAACTTTATAAAACTTAATCATCTGGATTGGGCTGAGTTTTCTGAGTTTGGCTGAGTTCAAAAATTAAACACAATAATAAAAAAATTTAATCCGGTCTTGTACCAAGTTTCAGCGGTAAAGATACAGCAAAAAAATGGACGGACAACCGGATTAAATGTTATTCTTTTTCATTACACATTATTGATTATTCTGCAACTACTTCCTCATTAATAGCATCTGTTCTTATAGATGAGGTTTTAGAAGAAGTAATTTGTTTCTCTTTAAACTTTTTAACCTGTCGGGAAAGTTTATCAGAAACTAAATCTATACTTGCATACATAGATTCGGCGCTTTCTTCCGCTTTAACCGAACCGGAGATGAATTTACAAAGAACCTCCGCCGTATGACTGTTTGATACAGAAGGATTTTTAATAACATTCAATACAACGTCGATTGATTGAATTTGGTCATAATGATTCATAACCTTTCCGATTTTTTCTTCTGCATAGGACCGAATTGCATCAGTAATTTCAATGTTACGTCCTTTAACCGTAATGCGCATTTATTATGCCTCCATAAACTATTACTTAAATATTATACCCAATTCATGGAAACTTTTAAACCCATAAAATCAATTATTTTTAAAAAAGAAAAAAAATGTTATAATCCAAATGAGGAAGGATAAGATTATGACTCAATATTCAATAGGAATAGATTTAGGCGGTACAAAAGTATTAACGGCGATTGTGGAAAAAAATACCGGAAGTATTGTTTCATTTATAAAGAAAAAAACCAAAAAAGATAAAGGCTGTGAAAAACTTGTTCAAAAAATAAAAAAATCAATATATGACTTACTGGAAGAAAGTTCTGTCGATATTTCTCAAATCGACAATATAGGAATAGGTGCGGCAGGTCAAATAGACAGAGAAAACGGAATTATAATTAATGCTTCAAATTTGGACTTTTGCAATTATAATATAAAAGCCGAACTTGAAAAGGAGTTTTCAAAAGAAGTTATACTCGGTAATGATGTAGAAATTGCGACAATAGGTGAATTGTATTTCGGTGCCGGAAAAGGTGAAAAAGATTTTGTTTGTATATTTGTAGGTACAGGAATCGGTTCGACAATAGTTAATGATGGAAAAATAAGATACGGTGCAACCGGTACCGCCGGTGAAATCGGTCATATTATTGTTGATATAGACGGCAGAACATGCGGCTGCGGCGGCTGCGGCTGTCTTGAAGCTTATGCCTCAAGGCTCGCTATTGAAAAACGTATAACCGGTGCTTTAAAAAAAGGAAGAAAATCGGATATTGTTAATTATTTAATTCCCGATAAACCGATAAAAACAAGTATGATTAAAAAATCAATTGAAAATAAAGATGATTTAGTAATGCAAATAATAAATGAAGCTTCGGAATATCTTGCTTGCGGACTTGCAAGTATAATCAATTTTTATAATCCGTCAAAAATAATATTAGGCGGCGGTTTGATAGATGCAATTGATTATTTTTATGAGCGTGCTGTTGAAATGGCAAAAATAAAAGCTTTACCCACTCCTTCTAAATCCATACGTTTTGAAAAAGCGAAATTAGGTGATTTCTCCGGCGTTATAGGTGCGGCACTTTTATCAGAATACAGAAAAGACGAATTTTAAAGGGGAAGGAGAATATTTCCGTATTAACCGGCTAGAGGGAGTGAAAAACTGATAATATTTCCGCGGTTAACAATATTTTGTGCATGAATTTTTCCGTCATGAGCTTCAATAATCTTTTTGCAATTGCTAAATTCCAAACTAAATCCGACTTTTCGCAATCTGTTTACGGTTGTAAAATATTCTTCAAATATTTCATCGGGATTTTCTCTATTTGAAGGATATCCGTTATCCCAAAAAGAAACACTTACATTTTTTTCATTATTTTCAATTTGAATAACAATTTTTGATTTTTCAATGCTCTGTTCCGAGGCATTAATAATAAGATTTTTAATTACATTTCCGATTTTTTCAATATCTATATTTGTATCCGGGATAGTTCCTTTAACAACAAACTCAATTGTTTGTTTTCGTCTTTCAAGAACTCCTATGAGGCTTTCGCATTTATCTTTTACAAGCTTTACAATAGAATATTTTTGCTTTTGTAAGTCTTTAAACTTATCTTCATTTTTATATTTTATTATAAGATTATCCGCCATATAATTCATAAATTTGCAGGAATTCAAAAGTTCTTCAAGTACTGATTTCAGTTCGTTATCAATATTTCCGAATTTATTTTTCAGCAGTAGTTCAAGAACTTGAATGTTGGCTCTCATTGGAGTTTTTAAATCATGCGTAAGAATATCAAAAAATGTTTCGCGTTGAATAATATTTTTAATTTTTTGAGTAACATCTTGAATAACTATACAAT
>JAJQFK010000001.1:0-3979 GCA_021201175.1 Candidatus Gastranaerophilales bacterium
TTCCCCGTCCGGAGGACAAAATTTTGAATTTAAATTATGTTTAAATAAGTCATATACAAAAGACTCCCGTTTTGTTTCAAACTTATTCTTGTTTATCGTTTTTTAATATTGATTCGTGCAATAAATTGCACGACTTGCTTGGTTCTAAAAATAATACTGTTGGGGTCGAAACCCCAACCTTGCTTATTTTATAGTAGTTGGGCTTTCAGCCCAACAATAAATTAGCATCCTTGCCGTTCTTATTCAATTCAGTGTAAAAACATTGTCGTGCAAAAAACTTAGGCGAAGTTCCAACTTGCCGCTCTTGTGGAATTTTATTCTGATAATTTAAACACCTAATAAGCTATTTGCACTATTTGTATTTTTGTATAAAAATATTTATAAAAGGGCAGAGTATTGAAAATAGTCGTATTTATAAAACAAGTTCCGGATACTAATGATGTAAAATGGACTGAAAATAACAATATTGACCGTTCTAAAATGGAAAGCATTATGAATCCTGCGGATAAACAGGCACTTATTGCAGCATTAGTTCTTAAAAAAAATTATGGTTATTGTGTTTCAGCTGTTACAATGGGACCTGACAAAGCTTACGAAATCCTTGCCGAAGCCGTTGCAATGGGCGTTGATGAGGCAATTTTGCTTGCTGATTCGAAATTTGCCGGTTCTGACACCTGCGCGACATCAAGGGTTTTAAGCGCATTTATTAAAGAAAAATCACCTGATGCTAATATTATAATGTTCGGGCAAAGTGCAATAGACGGCGAAACTTCTCAAACCGGAACATCTACCGCTGCAAGGCTTAATCTTCCTTTTATAACACGGATTAATAATATTAAAAGTATTAATAATAATATTATTACTCTTTCATCGGATACCGAAAATCAAACTTGCGAATATCAAATTGAAATGCCGTGCGCTATATGCATAAATAACTATGTTTATGAATGGGAAAAACCTAAAATAAATGATTACATAAGAGCGCAAAAATTTAATTATATAAAGTATAATCTTTCTGATTTAAACTTAGCGCCGGATAAAACAGGAGTTAAAGGTTCTCCCACCAGAGTTTCAAAAGTTTACAGAAGCACAGAAGGCAGAAAATGTGAATTTATTAATTCTAATGATACATTAAAATGTATTGATACTATTCTTAATACAATAAAAAATGCTATGGAGATTTAATGAATAAGGAAAGAATTTTAATATACGGCGAATTAACTCCCGATTACAATATCAGACCTGTTGTTTTAGAATTAATTTCAAAATCAATTGAACTTAAAAACAAGATAAATAATTGTAAAGTTCAAGTTTGCGTAATCGGGGGAAAATCGGATTATTCAAAAGTAATACAAACACTTGAATTACACGGAGCAGATGAAATTATAATATGTTCGGACGAAAAATTAAATAACTACAATAACGGGAGTTATCCTAAAATTTTTACCCGCATTGCCAAAAAATATAATCCGCAAATAATCCTAATAGGGGCAACTTATCAGGGAAAAGAAATTGCTTCATACTGCGCGGTAGACTTTGAAACCGGATTAACTGCCGATTGTACGGATTTAAATATAAACGACAATAAAAGATTAGTTTCTACAAGACCAACATTCGGCGGACAATTAACAGCAGATATTTTATGCGGAACTAATCCGCAAATGGCAACTGTTCAAGAGCATGTTTTTCAATATAATTCAGTGCTGCAAGACTCCATACAAAATGGAAACAAAGCAGAAGTTATATATGGAAATGAATATACTGATGACCTTGATACAAAAGTAAAAATGATTAAACAAACAATAAAAGAATCAGATTCTAAAGATGTTACAACTGCCCGAATAATTGTATCATGCGGACTTGGTGCTTGTTCGGCAAAAGGACTTGAATTAGCGCAAACTCTTGCAAATAAATTAAATGCCGCAATAGCAGGTTCTCGCGAAGCATTTGAAAAAGGGTATATAACAAAATCGCAACAAATAGGGCAAACCGGCAAAACCGTTGCCCCTAACGTATATATAGCACTTGGCATATCAGGTGCAAACCAGCACTTAACCGGAATTAAAAACAGTGGTAAAATTATAGCTGTAAATAAGGATAAGAATGCTCCGATATTTCAGCATGCCGATATTGGAATTATCGGAGATTTATATGAAATTCTGCCGGTATTAATCGAAAAAATTAATTTATAGAAAAAATGAGGAATAAGATGAGCAACGAAACAGCTGCAAGCAATCAGGCATTAAAACCGTTTTCAACGGTACAATTATTAAACTTTTGTTTAGGATTTTTCGGATTACAGTTTGCATGGCAAATGAGAATTATATTATCAGGACCTGTAACGGAAGGACTTGGGGCTTCTCCGTTATTATTTGGACTTATATGGTTAGCCGGGCCTATTACCGGAATGGTTGTACAACCGATAATAGGTAATTTAAGCGACAGAACAAATACTATATTCGGTAAAAGACGACCATATTTGTTTGCGGGTGCTTTATTTGCCAGTCTTGCACTGTGGGCATTTCCTAATTCTTCTGCAATCGCTTCTAAAATAGCTGCTTTTCTCCACGTGAGCGAGCCTGTTTTTGGCGGGTTAATTATTGCCGCAATTATGATATGGATTATTGACGCATGCGTTAATGCGGCTCAAGGTCCTTATAGAGCCTTAGTTCCTGATTTAGTTCCTCCGGCGCAGCATTCACTTGCAAATGCTTATTTAAGTTTTGCGATTGGACTCGGTTCTGTTGTTGCTGCCGGTACCGCTCCTTTTTTAAAGTATGTTTTTAATTATCAAATGAGTATAAATGCCCAGTTTGTTATGGCGGCTCTCGCTTTTTCACTTGCTATGCTCTGGACATGTATTACTATTCAGGAAAAAAAATATTCTAAAAGTGATAGTCAAGAAACAAAAAACCAAAAAGATAACGAGCCAAAAATTTCCTTTGTTCAACAGTTTGCGGATTTCTTTAAATCATCTCCGGAAGTGGGGAAAATATGTACCATCCAATTGTTTACATGGATTGGAATTATGAGTTTAAATATATTTTTTACACAGTTTGCAACCCACACAGTTTATTCTGTTCCGGATTTAACTACCGCTTCAGATGAAATAAAGAATATGTACACTAACACAATAAGTAAAGCAACTAATTTTTCATCAATATGCTTTGCAATCCAAAATTTAATCTGTTTTCTTGTTTCCATTCCTATTGGATTGCTTTCTACAAAATTCGGAAACAAAAAAGTACACTTTATATCTTTAATAACCCTTGCTCTAACATTTATCGGAATGGGATTCTGCCACAACCCCGGATTTGTTTTGGTTTGTATGGCAATAGCCGGTATCGGATGGGCAAGTATATTAGCTTTACCGTTTGCAATGCTCTCCGAATTTATAAAAAAGGGTTCAGAAGGTTCTGTAATGGGTATATTTAACATCTTCATAGCAGGCCCGCAGGTTCTTGTATGTACGCTTCTGGCATGGATTATTAATCAATGCTCATACACCGTATCCGGCGGTATTAATTTCCATTGGGAATATGCATTCTTTATAGGTTCTGTAACTCTTATTATTGCTGCTGTAATTACCAATATGATAAAAGAAAAAATATAATTTTGTTTTACCGGTATAATTTAGTAAAAATGCAGCCCCGGGGGTGGCTAATTAGATAGATTATTATAAAATTAAAAGGAAACACGGAATATGAAGTTTGAAACAATTGCAGCACAAGGATTTTTAGACTTACAAAAGCAAAATAAAGCAGTATCAACGCCCATATATGCAAATACCGCATATAGCTTTGATAGTGTTCAATATGCCGTAGATTTATTTGATTTGAAAATTCCGGGAGATATTTACTCACGGCTTTCAAATCCGACTAATGAAATAATGGAAAAACGCATTGCGGCACTTGAAGGCGGGATTGGAGCTCTGGCGGCTTCATCGGGTCTGTCGGCAGTATTAATGACTATGTTAAAT
>JAJQFK010000001.1:3989-5201 GCA_021201175.1 Candidatus Gastranaerophilales bacterium
GTTAAATATTGCAGGCGCCGGAGATGAAATTGTTACTTCTTCTAAAATCTATGGCGGTACTTATAATTTGTTTGCTAAAACATTCAAACAGATGGGAATAAATGTTAAATTTATAAATTCTGATAATCTTGAAGATTTTGAAAATGCAGTTACAGACAAAACAAAATGTATTTATACTGAAACTATAGGTAATCCCAGAATCAAAGTTGCCGATATAGAAGGATTAGCCGGTATTGCTCACAAGTATGGAATCCCGTTAGTTGTTGATAATACTGTAGCTACTCCGTATTTATGCCGTCCGATTGAATTTGGAGCGGATATTGTTGTACATTCGACTACAAAATATTTATCCGGACACGGCAACGCAATGGGTGGCGTAATTGTTGATTCAGGGAAGTTTGATTGGAATCAAAATGATAAATTTAAAATGTTTACAACTCCTGATGAAAGTTATCACGGTATAATATATGCTGATGAATTTAAAGAAGCTGCCTTTATAGCAAAAGCAAGAGCACACCTTGTAAGGGATTTAGGCTGCTGTCAGAGTCCGTTTAATGCTTATTTAACAATTTTGGGTTTAGAAACACTGCATGTAAGAATGGATAGGCATTGTGAAAATGCATTAATATTAGCAAAATATTTGGAATCACATCCTCATATTAATTTTGTAATTTATCCGAATCTCGTAAGCAGTCCGGACTATAAGCTTGCTCAAAAATATTTAAAGAAAGGCGCTTCTTCTTTACTCGGTTTCGGAGTTGACGGGGATGGCACTAAATTTATAGAAGCTTTAAAATTATTTATTCATGCAACTAATCTTGGAGATGTGCGCTCAATAATAACATATCCGGCAGGAACTACACACAGACAGCTTTCTGATGAACAAAAAATTCAAGCCGGAATCACAAATGATTATATGAGAGCTTCTGTCGGGCTTGAAAATATCGATGATATAAAAGAAGATATTGAAAACGCAATAAAAATTTCAAGAACATAGGTTTAATACGTATGATAAACGATTCTTGCAGTATCGGGATAGTTAAAACCCAATTTTATACAATTGAAGAAAAAATAAAATTTGAAAGCGGCATAGAATTTGCCCCAATTACTGTTGCTTATGAAACCTACGGAAACTTAAACGAAACAAAAGATAACGTTATACTGGTAATTCATGCTTTAACCGGAGATGCGCATGCTGCCGGATATCATAGC
>JAJQFK010000152.1 GCA_021201175.1 Candidatus Gastranaerophilales bacterium
AATATTGATTATTCTATCCAGGAGCCGCCCATCGAAATTATTGTTAAAAAAGATTTTGTGAAACATTTTTTAGCTTATCTTGAATCATTGGAAGAAACTAATACAAAAATTATTGATTTAAATCTGACAAAAAGAGAATTGGAAGTATTAGAATGCCTTACAAAAGGTTTTAATAACAAAGAAATCGCAAAACAATTAAATGTAAGCGTTCATACAACTAAGATACATATACATAACATCTTTTCAAAGCTAAATGTACAGGATAGGACAGAAGCCGTCGTTAAAGCAATAAAAGAAAAAATAATAGAATTATAAATTTTATCTTATAAATTTGCTAAAAACATTTAAAAATGAAATTTAGCTTTTCTTTTCAGGATATTTCATGTCTGAATATAAAAGAATGTGATTTATACAGCCCCATCCGGTTCCCCCTATATAACAATCATCTGAAGTAGACCCTATAAGTTCATATTTTTTCACAAATAAATGAAAAGTATCTTTACCAATCTGATTAGGTTTTTTATCATAACCATTAATGTCAATCCAGAATTTAGCATAATAGCCGCTTTTTTTTTCTGCCGAATTACATGTTCTAAACCAAATTAAACTGCCGTCATTTAAAATCATTTTGTAATAATTTGAACTGCTGCCATAAGTTACCTGATCATTTCCATTTAATAATGTATAATAATCACTTCCCATACAGTCATTAGCTTTGTCTGTTCCACAATCATTCATCACGTTAAGAAATGGTTTTATATAATTTGCAAATTTTTCGGCACTTTTTGAATTGAACTCTCCTGAACTCGGTTCTAAATTCCACCTACTGACAGGACCATTTTTTGTAATTGCAAGCTTTATTGCATTTGCTAGCGTAGAATAATTTTTTTTTGCTATTAGCACTGTCGCTTGTTCCATATAATTATTTACAATTACAGGAATTGTTATACCGGCAATAATTCCAATAATAACAAGTGTAACGAGAACTTCCGCTAATGTAAATGCGGATTTGCGCGTTACGAGAATGTTCAACTGACTGTTTACAGCGTTAGTGCGTAAATCTGCTACGGGGGGGGGTATTTTCAAATTTCATAATGTATTTTCCTTTTAAAACAAGTATGTTTGTATTGTATCATATTTATTGTTTTTTTGCTATAAATTAAAATATACAGCAAATACTTTGTATAAAAATACGTTTATAACCATGTTATTACAACAAAAATTTTCGTTGTGTAGAAACTTCAACCTACCGCTCTTTTACTCTGAATATTTAATCCGGCACCTGAATTGTTTCATTTTGTAAAGAAATTTAATTTAATTTTTCATCTTGAGCAATTTTTTAAAAAATATATACTTTATATATATACAAGAGGTAATAAAAATGAAAAATTTATTTAATTTTATAAACAGACGTAAAAGATTTTCAACATTCATTTTGTTAAATATTTAACTTATTTATACGGGTACATAATAAAAAACATTAACGCTAAAACAAACATAAACCACATAACTATATTTGTTTTCTTTATTTGAGCGGTACATAATTTCAAAACAGGATATATAATAAACGACGACATAATACCAATACCGATATTATAAGTAAAAATCATTATAGATATTGTTATTATTGCTGTTGAAAATTCGGTAATATCATCAAAATCAAGATTTTTAAGCGCAGATACCATCAAAATTCCTACATAAATTAATACAGGAGAGTATGCATAAGGCGGAATTATTTTAATAATAGGAATAAAGAAAATTCCGGACAAAAATAAACTCCCTACTAAGAACGCGGTCAGACCGGTTTTTCCTCCCGCTTTTATACCGGTCATTGAGTCAATATAAGCGCCGGGGGTTGTAGTTCCTAATAATGGAGCGGTAATGACTGATAGAGAATCTGCTATCATCACTTTTTTTAAAGATTGTTTATCACTTTTTGTATCCATGCCATAGTTTAAAGCCACAATAGCCCCTAATGTATCAATATTAACAAGCAAAAATAATACAAAAAATACCGGAATAAAATCTTTATTGAACAAAGATTTAAAATCCAAATTAAAAACGAAATCTGATAAAAAAACAGGCATGGATATAATAGATTCAGGCAATTTTACATCTCCCGCCACTATTCCTGCTATTGTCGCGGCTATAATAGAAATTATTACGGCTGCCTTAACTTTGTATTTTATTAAAATTATAAGAAACATGAAACTCAATATTGCTATACAAGGAGAAAAACCAGTTAATTTTCCTGTTATAACAGGCATTGGAGAATTTATATATTGAATAATTCCAATATCTTTTAATGCGATTGAAATAAAAAACAAACCTAAACCGGCACAAAAAGAAAGTTTTATAGTTTCCGGAATCAAGTTAACAATTTTCATACGAAAATTAAAAATTGTCATTAGCAGAAGAATAATCCCGCTGGTAAAAATGGCGGCAAATGCGGTATTTAGAGAAAATCCCATTTCTAAAACAACCGTATATGCAACAAATGCGGTTTCGCCCAGAAATGGTGCTGCGGCATAAGGTTTATTTGCAATAAACGCCATAAACATTGAGCAGATGAATACGGAAAGAATAGTATAAGTTAATGCGGAAGAAAATTCCATGCCGGCAGATTCAAGTATTTTAGGACTTAAAACAAACAAATACGACATTGTAAAAAATGTTGTAAGACCGGCGATTAATTCAACTTTTGCGGTAGAATAATTTTCATTAATTTTAAAAATTTTATTAAGCATTATAACAAACTTTCAATTTTTTTAATTGTTTTTTCATCAAATACAGTTTCCGGAGTCTTATTTGATTCTAAAATTATCTGCATTTTTTCTTTTAGTATATCATCAACAACAGAATAATTTTCATTAACAGGTGTTGGTTTAGCATATTTAAGCATATCTGTAAAAATTATATTATGCTCGGGGACGGCTGTTTTGTTTTCTGATTGAATAGCAAATATAGAATCTTTTCTCGCCGGAATAATCAACCCGCTTTTTGCAAACTCATCAATTGATTCTTTTGATGCTAAATATTTAACGAATTTAACAGCCTCATTTTTATGCTTAGATTTTGAAGATATTGCCCACCCTGAAGCATCAACATAAACTTTGCCGTTATCTGAAGCGGGAAAAGCTGCAATATCCCAGTCAAAACTTATTGTTTCCTTAAACTTTGGAACTATCCATCTTCCTCCAAGGTATAAAGCGAGTTTACCGTTAATAAACATTTGGGCAGTTGTCATTGAACCAATTTGAGATTTTGAAGGCGCAATATGATATTTTTTTGACATATCCGCATATAAATTTAAAGCCTCCATACTCTGTTTTGAATTTATAATTACGGATTTTACGTCATCAGACAATATTCCGCCGCCATTAGAAGCTAGATAGTATGACCAGAATAATGGATTATCTTCCGAATTAATACCAAAATACTCAGGTGTGGTCAGTTTTTTTGCAATGTGTTGTAAATCATTTATATTTTCAATTTTCAACGGTAATTCGATATTATGCGCTTTTAATATATCTTTATTGTAATATAATACAAGATTTGAAAAATCCCGCGGGATTGCATATAAATCATCATTATTTTTAAAGCATTCTATAGATGCAGGGAAAAAAATGTTATTAGATTCCGGAAAATAACCTGACAAATTTTCTAAAGTCCTGCATTTACATACATTTTTATATTTCGGTTATTAATAAATAAAACATCAGGCTCCAAGTTTGAAGCAAAAAGAAGATGTATTTTTTGAAAATAATTTTGCGGGATATGGATAAATTCAATTTTGATATCAGGATTTTCTTCTTCAAATTTATCAATAATTTTTTTTATAACAACATATTCGCTTTGCGACCCCCATGAGGAAAATTTTAAATGAGTATTACTATCCGGCTGTTTATACGTGCACACAAGAACAAACAGCATAAAAAGCAGGATAAATAAAACTTTTTTCATTTTATAAAACAGCCGTTTCTCTTATACTGTTCTCTGATATTTCTACCATAGCGCGATAAGAGTCAAGCCTTACAATATATAAATCATTTCCGTTTTGTCTGTCATAAAATCTTGCTTGCAGATTTATTTGCGACAAATCCTTAAACTTTTTCAAGAAGAAAACTTCGTTACCAACAAAACCAAACAATGCAAATTCATCATTAATTGTTGTTAAATAAAAACCTTTTGTCGGGGTAATATTAAGAACTGAAAGAAGTTCGGCCTCCTTATTTACATTTTCTGTTTTTTGTTCTTTTAATACGTCGTCTACTGACGGCATAGATAACTCAACGACTTCATCAAACATAGTCTTTTTTATTGGATTAGTATGCTTGATTTTTGAACCCAATACTTTTGATGTTTTATTCATATTACTGCTAATTCTGGGTTTAATAGTACTTTTTCTTAATTCCTTAGAGGGAATATCAAAACAGCTAAAGGAGCCGGGATTAGTATTTTGAAGATTTTTTCTTATATTAACTTTGGGTAAAGCAGCGGTTTCAATTTTACTTTGCTTCTTTTTGACAGGCTTTTGAGAAGAAATTCTTGAAGAAGTTTCATAAGCAACCGGAACAAATGTAGAAGAATTATTTCCTGCGTTAAAAGACTTCCTAAGTTGAACAAAAATCAACAATAAAGCGAAAACAAACACTAAAATAGCGCAAGGAAGTACGAAATCAATAATCTGAGAGAAACCCACCGGCATGCCGCTTTCAACATCGGCTGTTAGCTGAATATTAAAGCTTTCCGGTACGGAAACAGATAATCTGACATAACCGGATTGAATATCGTCTTTTATATAAGGTTTTTCTACAGCTGAAATATTGACGATTTGATTATCATTTTTATTTTCATATGCAACTTTTAATTTACTGTTTGCAAGAAAAGTATCAGGTATAAAAACATAATATGAGCCGGGATATTGCTTTTGAATAAACGCATTGCCGTTATATTTTTCTTTAAATAAAAGGTTTAAAGTATAACTGTCATTTTCAGGTGAAATAACTTTAACTTTTGAAAGGAAATTAAACGCATCCCCTTCAGCAAATACAGGCATAATTGCAATTATCAGCGCAAAAACTGATAAAAATATACTAAAAATTAAATTCTTTTTCATACTTACAAAACTTTCGTCGGGATATACCCTATTAACATGCTACACTAATATTAAAACATCAAAAGATATTTTTTGT
>JAJQFK010000038.1 GCA_021201175.1 Candidatus Gastranaerophilales bacterium
ATGTTATTATTTATAATGGTACCATATTTGTTTTTTATAAATTCATGACCTTCTGCAATTTCTTTACAGCCGGCTTCTTTTAAGCTGTCTGTAACCTGTTTAAATTCATTTTCACTTATTGAAAAATCTTTAAATGCTAATTTATTGTATACATTTTTCTTAAAAAAGTTTCCTGTATCTCCGATAGATTTTATTATTTTAGAATTTTTTGTATAAGAGCTGTTTTTTAAGAAGCTTAGAGCAAAACCGGCAGAAATTAAAAATGCAACACCTTTTTTAAAAGTTGAAAAATTAATTAATGCTTTTTGGGGTTTTTCTTTTTTTTCAGATTGGCTGGTATTAGATGCGGATGATACCGGATTTTTTGCTAAACCGGAATTTTTATCATCTGTTTTGCCGCCTATAAATGATGGCTGAACAGAATTAAGATTTTGAGAGTCTGCTTTGAAATTTTTGAAAATATTTGAATCTTTTTTAGGATTCATTTGCAGATGTTTAAACGGTTCCTGTGAATTGTTTGCAGGAACAGCCTGCATAGTATTTACATTTTTAGTTTCAGTTTTTCCGTCATGTTTTTTATTTTGTTTTTTATTATATGCTTGTGCTTTTTCCTTTGTGAGGAATAAAATTGGTTTGCCGTGAATTACTCTGGAGAATATTTCAGAAAAAAGAACTGTTGCTGCAGAAGTCAATGGAGTAACCCAGGGAATTGTGTTTACTTGTTTTGTAAAAGCTCCGAATGTTAATAGTTGAATATATGCGGTTGTAAGTACTCTTGAAACTTCCTGCTTTTCTCTTTGTTTCGCTTCTTTTTTTGATACTTCTTTTTTGTCGCCGCATAATACAGAAAGGTTATATGCATCATTTGCAAGGAACATTACCGGAATCATACCTGATACTATTCTATTTAAGGGTCTTTCATAAGCGGTATTAAAATTACCGGTATGTTTATCAAAAAATTTATTGCTGACTTTATATAAATTTTCTTTTACATATTCACTTGCTTTTTTTGCCGCTTCGGAAGCTTGAGGATTATCTTTAACATTGGAAAGTTCGTCCATTATCACTTCCGGCTTAATGTCATATTTTTTTGCGGCATCTAAAGCTATATTTTGAGTTTTTTCAAAAATTCCTTTTATTATATCTGTTTTTGAATTAAGTTCATTTAATTTTCGCGGAGTTCTGAAAATAGGCTTTTTGTATAAATTTTCGCAGGTTGATTTTAGTGCCGGAACTGATTCCCCTTTTTTTAATAACCAACTTCCGATATAAGGAGGTAAAGATTTAATAGGGAAAACAACATTTTCGGCTAAAGACTGCCATATGCTTTTTTCTTTTATAGAAAGAGCCCCCTGTTCAATTGTAAATCTGGAGCTCTTTTTTAATACCTGTGTTGTTTTATCTTTTAAATTTTGGGAATTTGTTAGTTTATCTACTTTTTGAATAATATTTTGTCCGATAGAACCGTAATTTTGTGAAAATACATTTAATATTTTTTGTTCTGCTTCCGGAAGGAGAGATTCTGCTCCTTTGAAACTGACATTAAGCGGTGTAGTAATTCTGTTTATGGGTTGCTGCGCCATCTTTCGGCGCATTGATTCTCTATTATTCACACTATTACCGATATTCGGTATAATCTTATTCATTTAATTCCCTTTTTACAAACCGGAATTTTCATCCACATGTTCTAACACTTATAAATTTTTTTTTTGCTAAATTTTTATAAATTTGTAACATATTGTATTTAAATTTATTTAATCCGTTGCAGCAATGCATTTTTCGGCCGGTATAATAGCGAAAAATCCGGTTTCTGCTAAACCGGATATCTTGAAACTGCTTTCTGCAACATTTTTGCTAATTTATCAGCCCCTTCAAAATTACGTTCCTTTAATCTGGTACATGCTTTTTCAACATCATATTCTATAAATTTATGTTCTATTTTAAATCCCGAATCAGTTATATTCATAATTACATAGCATGCTTTAGGCGAGTTAGTAAAAGGCCGCCCGACACTTCCTGCATTAACAACTGTTTGATTAGTATTCGTTTGATAACCGCAGGGCATGTGGGTATGTCCGCAAAAGATAACATTTTCTTGTGTATCTTTAATTATTTCTTCAACTTCTTCAATTTTCATATCCGGATATATATTTTCATCATTTTTTCTGGGCGAACCATGCACAAGCAGCATAGAAATATTGGCTTCATATAATGTTATTGACGGAGTTAACGAAGCCAAAAAATTCTTTTCTTCATCATTCAACAACTTTGAATCGGCTAAATATGCGCTTGCCATAACAGCATTTTTTTCAACAAGATTATTGTATGTATCAAAAGAAAACTCAGAGAGCATTTTATCTGTATTTCCCTGAATTATGTAAAAATCTTTTGATTCCATTAGTGATTTAATTTTTTGTATAGTTTCTTTCGGTGCCGGTCCTGCCATTACGATATCTCCAAGGCAGAATATTTTTGTGCAATTTTCTTTTTTGATATCGGAAAGAACACTTTCCAATGCATCAATATTTCCGTGTATATCCGAAATTACAGCAATTTTCATTTTGTATCCTCCGGTTTATTATGCTAATATAATTTTAACAGGAAGTAAAAAAATATGATACAAAGAAGAAAATCAAAACAGATTGAAATAGGGAATGTAAAAATAGGAGGGGATTCTCCTATTAGTGTTCAATCAATGACAAATACGGATACACGAGATGTTAAATCAACGTTAAAACAAATTAACATATTAAAAGAACATGGCTGTGAACTTGTCAGACTCGCTATTTTAAATCCTGAGGCGGCGGAGGCAATAAGAGAAATAAAAAAACAATCTCCAATCCCTATAATAGCTGATATCCATTTTGATTACAGACTTGCCGTGAAATGTATTGAAAATGGAATTGACGCATTAAGAATAAATCCCGGAAATATCGGAAAAGAAGAAAATATAAAGAAAGTGGTTTCTCTTGCAAAAACTAACAATATTCCGATTAGAATAGGAATTAACGGCGGGTCGCTTGAAAAAGATTTAGAACAAATGAATATTCCTTTACATGAAAAAATGGTTATGAGTGCACTAAGGCATATCCGAATTTTAGAGGATAATAATTTTGACAAAATTAAAGTTTCTTTGAAATCGAGTGATGTTTTAACAACAATAGAAGCTTATAGAATGATTTCGACAAAAATAGAATATCCTTTGCATTTGGGAGTTACCGAGGCGGGAACATACACCGGCGGAATTATTAAATCGTCAGTGGGGTTGGGAACTCTGCTGGCAGAGGGAATAGGCGATACTATAAGAGTTTCGCTTACCGATTCTCCTGTAGAAGAAGTTAAATCCGGATATTTAATACTGAAATCTTTAGGGTTAAGAAAAAAAGGCATAAACTTTATATCATGCCCGACTTGCGGAAGAACTCAAATTGATTTGATAAATCTTGCAAAAGAAGTGGAAAAAAGACTGGAAAACTTTGAAAAACCTTTGACAATCGCAGTTATGGGGTGTGCAGTTAATGGTCCGGGAGAAGCGAAGCACGCCGATTACGGTATTGCCGGCGGAATTAAAGAGGGGTATATTTTTAAAAAGGGTGAAATCCTTAAAAAACTTCCGGAAGATAAACTTGTAGATGAATTTATAAATCTCATTCATTTGGAGAATGTATAAATATTGCATTATCAAAAAAAATAGGTTATTATATATATAAACGAAGGGGATTTTATCTATGAAAAAGATTGCTATATTATTAACAGGGTTTCTCGCATCTTGTGTTTGCGCTAATGCTTATATCGACAACCAGTATATGACAACTGAACAGTTTCTTTCAAATGTAGGTTATTCGCCGTCCATCAGCGGTATTATTAAAGGCAGAGTTAGTGACCCGTATAGAGAACAGTATGTTGAAGGTACAGATTTAAAAACCCGGCTTAGAAGAGCTTACTGGTATATTGCCCCCGGTGAAAATGATGATGAGTTTTTTAATAATCAATCTATATATACTAATGGTTATGGTTGGAAAGATATATAAAGATATTTAAAGTTTGAAAGAACAGATACTGGCTTTGTATCTGTTCTTTTTGTTTAGTTTAGTGACAATTCTTTACAAACACAAACGGGCAAACACAAACGCAAACATACTGTACAGTAACTTTCAGTTTGAGTCTTTTTTCGCATGATTTGAAGTTCTATATATTGTAACCAATTATACTTATATATTTTATTTCCATATAACTCTTTTTTTATATTTACTCTAAACCAGGTATTTTTAAAAAAATTTATAGGTTTTTCATCTATCTTGAGCCTGTTTCAACAAATTCAGAAAATTATTATATTCATTAATCTGAAATTCATAAAAAAGTTTAAAATCCCAATTTCTAATCGTTCTGAAATCTTTCCAAATTATACTATCTTTTGTTCTTATAACTTTTACTCCGGTTGAAGAACAACCGGATTCGCCACAAGTACAACAAAGTATATGAGCATCTTTTTTTCCATTCGATAATTCTGCTTCAATCAAATTATCATATAATTCGGAAGGCATCATATAAATATACTGTCCAGCATTATTTTCATTGAGGTCTACAGCTGTCTTAAAATACGATTTTTCAATTTCTGTAATTATGTTCAAAAGTTCGGTTCCATTCAATAATATCTGGCAACGATTATAAGCCAACCAGGAATCTTCATTTTTATCAGGTTCAATTATGTTTAGTTTAATCATATCATATTTTTTAGTCATAACTTTCTTTCTTATTTATATGTGATGTAACTTTATAATAATTTTCCTGCCGATAATTGAACTAAAAATTGGTTGTCAATTTAAAAAGTATAATATTATAAAATTTTCATACAAAAACAACTGAAATGGATGGACAACTCCCCATCATCAAATGGTATAAACCAAACCGCAGCAGGCACTGTATATTTCTGACTTTCATTTCAGTTATTTTGTAGTTTTTAGATAATAGCATCTCTGTTCGCAACAGGAGCATCTAAAAACATACACTAATTATAACTATTTTTCTATTGTTTGTAAATTGTTTGCATTGCTTATGATATACTAAAGCAAACAATGAATTTTAAAGGCGATAGATTTAAAAATATTTGATGATAACAAAATACGCTTTTACTTTGAGGAGGGTTCAGAACAGTGGTAGTTGTCCATATTCGAGATTTTCTCTATTCTT
>JAJQFK010000221.1 GCA_021201175.1 Candidatus Gastranaerophilales bacterium
ACAATGTATATATTAGGCAAAAATATTTAAAGAACCGGTATTTAAATTTGAATCTTCCGATTCTTCGCCGTTTTCAGATTGATAATAAAATGAAAACGGATTTGAACCTTTTTTATCTTTATCCATGTTGTTGGTTTCTGAAATTTGAGAAGCAGAAACTACAACAGATTCTTCTGAGGGTTGAGATAATGAATCAATTGAAAAAGCTGCTTGTGTATTGCTTTCTTTTGCGCTGAATAAGCTTTGTGCTGCCTGTGAGTTTAAATATTGTACTTGCGCGCTAAAGGATTTACTTAAGTTCACATCAAAATCCGTTGCGGCTTTTGAAGCAGCGAGTGCAGTTTCCGTATTGGTTCTTGATGAATATAAATCAGTACCAAGACTTACTCTGTTAAATTTTGATAAATCTAACTTAGAAACATCTACTGTTTTTTCATTATTCGGATTTAAAATTTTCTCCGTAACTTTCGCAAGAGCCTGAACATCTATTTGATTGTTCAGATTCAAAGAATTTACAGAGCCCACATTTAATCCCATTTTTGCCTTTTCTCCATAGTTTACAATTATCTTATCGGCAAAATTTTTTAAAACTTTAGGTTTAAAAGCAACAATGTTAACTTTTATTAAGGCATTAAAAATTTTTCTTTATATTTTGTAAAAATACTTGAAGAAAAATTATGTTTTTTATATTATATCAATAATTGAATAATTATTAGTAAAGGAATGTAATCATGAACCCTATAGTAGAAAGTTTAGGAAAAGAATATTTAAATAAAGAATTACCGGAGTTAAATCCCGGAGATACAGTAAGAGTTTCCGTAAGAATTATAGAAGGAAACAAAGAAAGAACACAGGCTTTTGAAGGTACTATCCTAAAAAAACGCGGCAGCGGTGTCGGAAAAACTATTACGGTAAGAAAAGTTTTTCAGGGTGTCGGTGTTGAGCGTGTTTTCCCTGTTTATTCTCCTCGTGTTGAAAAAATTACCGTTGTAAGACGCGGTGATGTTAAACGTGCTAAGTTATATTACCTTAGAGAACGTGCTGGTAAAGCTACACGTATAAGAGAAAAAATTGAAAAAAAATAGATTAGGTATATAAATAACAAAAGCCATAGTCATTGTTTTACTTTGAGTATGGCTTTTGTGTATATGAGGTAATAAATGGAACATATCCACTGGTATCCCGGACATATTGCTAAAGCAGAAAAAAAACTCAAAGAACAAATTAATGTAGTTGATGTTATTATTGAAGTTCTTGATGCCAGATTGCCGGAGAGTTCTTCTTATCCGGATATAGAAAAAATTTTAAAGGATAAACCAAAGCTTATTCTTTTAAATAAGTACGATTTAGCAGATATAGAGCAAACGAAAAAATGGCAAAAAATCTTAAAAGACAGATTTCATTGTGCTGTTATTCCGACATGTTCTTCTGATAATAAGGATTTATCTAAAATTATTAATAAAACTATTGAACTTGGTCAGCCTAAAATAATCTCGCTTATAAAAAAAGGGCTTCTACCTAGAGCTGTAAGAGCTATGGTTGTAGGAATGCCCAATGTGGGGAAGTCCAGTATTATTAATAAACTCATAAAAAAAGCAAAAACAAAAACAGGTGCGAAAGCGGGTATTACGCGAGAACAGCAATGGGTAAGAATTAATCCGAAAATAGATTTGCTTGATACTCCGGGAATCATCCCCATGAAACAAGAAAATCAAAATAACGCATATAAACTTGCATTTGTTGATTCTATAGGTCAGAATGCTTATGATATAGAAGCTGTTGCTGCTGTTTTTATAGAAAATATTAATGAATTATATCCCGATTTAATAAAAAATTATTATAAATTAGATAACGACCCTGTCAACATTGAATCAATTGCTATAAAACGCAATTGGCTTATATCCGGCGCAAAAGCGGATACGAAACGTTGTGCACAAAATATATTAAATGATTTCAGAACAGGAAGATTAGGCAGGCTTACTTTGGATTTGGCAAATGAATAAATTATTTGATTTTGATAAAAGATTACTAAAAGAATGCAGCTATATTATAGGTACTGATGAAGCAGGCAGAGGTCCGGGCGCCGGTTCCGTTTTTGCAGCTGCTGTTTGTTTTACTTCCTATGACAGCGATTTAATTTATTCTTTAAATAAAATTAATGATTCAAAACAGCTATCGGAAAAAACCAGAAGTGAACTTTATCAAATTATTGTCAATAACAGTATTTATGCAATTTATGACGGAAGTGTGGAGCAAATAGAGGAGCTTAATATCCTCAGGACATCTCTTTTGACAATGAACAAAGCCTGTACAGAAGTTATCTCCAAACTAAATTCAGATAATATCATAGTGCTTGTAGACGGAAATAAAAAAATTCCTGATTTTAATTACCGGCAGGAAACAATAGTCAAGGGCGATACAAAGTCTGCTGCAATTGCTGCGGCAAGTATTCTTGCAAAGGTGACACGTGATAAAGTTATGACTGAATTAGATAAACAATATCCTATGTATGGTTGGGCGAAAAATAAGGGTTATATGACAAAAGCCCACTTAGAGGCAGTCAGTAAGTACGGTTTAACAAAATGGCACAGAAAGAAATTTTTTAAAAAATATATGGAGAAATCAGAACAATTAAGTATACTAAATACACTTGTTTAACTTTTGTAAAAAAATTTAATAAAATTATAAAAAATGCGCAATTTTATTGTTTCAGGGATATTAAAATAAGAGTAAAAGTAAAGACAATATAAATTAGGTATTATATGCAGATTAACAGAATTAGTCCGGTTGTTCAAAACAGAAAAAATACGAATAAAAATATTGTAAAATCAAATAATACTGCTATAAAACAAAATAAATCAAATACATCAAATACATCATTTAAAGGCGGTGTGGATTCTGTTTGTCTAAAGGTAGCGGATTTAATAGAAAACGGCGGTTTATTCATATCATTTACATTACAGGATATGCTCGGAACAAATCTTCCGCGTCCTTTGATGGGTTTAAGAAGAAATAAGAAAGAAAATAACGGCGAACAAAATAAAAGTTTTGCTTTAAAAGAAATGGTTAGAGAATTTCTGACAGGACCCAGCATGTTTATAATCCCTATGGGACTTTTGAAAGTTGGGAAACCTGTTTTCGGTAAAACAGTTGATGTTCCGATGAAGGTTATTAAGTCTTTAGGGGATATTCATGCTGCAAATCCGTTAACAGAATCGGGAAAAGCAATAGGTAAAGAAGAATTCTATAAAAATGCGTTTTCTCAAATATTAAAAAATGCAAAAGAAGAAGAAGTAATTACTCCGGATACGATTCAAACAGCAGAGAAGTTTGCGAATAAATTAATAAATCTTCCGCAAGATAAAAAGGCGGCAAAAGATATAATTGGAAATATTACAGATGAATTTACAACTATTACTAAACAACATGCCTCAAACCCTGTTTATACGGATTTCACGGTTGCAAAATTGTCTGGCAATACATCTGTAAAATTTAATAAAGCACTAAATTTTATGCAGTCGTATGCTGATGATGTTGTAGAGAAAACATCAAATTTCGGCAGTGAAAATATCAGTGAAAATATTACAAAATTTGTCAATAAAAAAGTTTTGGGCAGACTGGGTATGATTGCCGGAATGTATGCAGCAGTTATGCTATTCCTTCAAGTAATACCAAGAATTTATAATAAAGCCGAAGGTGAAAAAAATGCCGGCTTAAAGGGATTAATGAAGGAAGAAACTTTTAATAATTCTGCCGAAAATAAAAACACAACTACAGATAAGAAACAGGATAAGGCAAATCCGTCATTCGGGTCTGCTGCCGGTGCCGTAGAAAAATTAACGGGAAACGGATTAATCGGAAGAATGGCGGGAGGTATAGAATTTGACGGTTGTAATGTGTCTTTTCCTTTGCTTCTTGGTATAATGACGGGCGGTATCCTGCTTCCAAGAACATTACAAGCTAAAGATGAATACGACAGAGAAGAAATTCTAAGGCGTGACTTAGTCACTTGTGCAACAATGTGTTTCGCGGAAAAAGAGTTAAGAAAAGGATTTTCCAAATTAAACGAAACTAAATCAGGGCTTGTTCTTGCTGCAAAAGATTCGCAGTATGCACAAAAATCGCTTCCTAAAAAGGTGTTTGATTATTTAAGACCGATAAAAGGTATACAGGTCTTAAATTCGGAACAAATAGTTTCAAAATACTCCGGCATTGATAAATATAAAGATGGGATTAAAGGATTCTGTGATTACATTAGTAATCAAGGCGGAAATTTATCAAAGGTATTCAGTGTTACGGATGAATCTAAATCACTGGTAAATTCTTTACTTGAAAAAGAAGGACACAATATAGCGAATGCGGATAATAATGTAATTACTGATATACTTAGTAAGGCAGACCCGAAAGAAATAGATAAAATTACGAGTTTATTTAAAGATAAAAATAACCCATGGGTAACAAAAGCTAAAACATTAAATGCAAGATTCACAGCCTTATCTGTATTAGTGCTTGTTCCTGTATTTTTAGGATTTTTGCTTCCATGGATTAATGAAAAATCTACAAAAAAACGTATAGCGGAAAAAAATCAGATTAATAATGTACAAAAAAATACAAATGCAAATTTTACTCCTAAAGAAGATGAAAGAGCTGCAAAAATATTTTCTGATATTAGAAATTTAACAAAATAATACAATCCGCCATTTAAAAGTATGATTGGGGGATTATATTATTTGTTCGCTTTTGGTTTACTTTTTTGCGGCAAGAGGGAAGGCAGTTTAGTGCCTAAATTAAAAATTGTTTCGGTTTTTTACGAAATTGTCGAAATATTGTTCTGTATAATATAATATTAAAATCAGGAGGGGAAGTTTTGCCGGAACCGAAATATAATAATTTAAAAATTAATACGGATTTATACACTTCAATGTATGAACAGTATTATTTTAAAGAAAATTATTCAAAACCTGTTAAACCTATAAAAAAACTAAAAAGGAAGAAGGAAGCGCCGTTATTATATAAGGTCTTTAGTATTTTTGCATGTTTGTTTTTATTGTTTTTTCTTTTTCCGTACTCGTTTAATAATTTTAATGTCTCTTATACACAACT
>JAJQFK010000020.1 GCA_021201175.1 Candidatus Gastranaerophilales bacterium
AATGAATATAAATAAAATTACAAATACAAATACGGGATTTAAAGGGAAAATAAGAATACATTCTTCTTATAATGAGTTTTCTCCGGTTATTAATACTGAAAATATATTAAAAACAGAAAGTAGTTTTCACAGATTCTCAAAATTATCAGAGTCTGATAAATGGGTTATTAACACTTGTTTTCCAAAAAGAAAAAGATTTGCTTTAATCCAAAATAATACAGTTACCTATTTAAATGATGAAAAGGAAATTCGTACTTTTGAGGTTTTGCACGAAGCAAAAGATAAATATGTTTATAATATAGACGAAATAATAAAACAAGCTGCCGAAGAATCAGATATTACAGGCGAAATAATTGATATAAGAATATAGTTATTATTTTCAAAACCTAAATGCAACATAACTATCTTTTATAAAATTTATGATATAATATTATGTAATAAAAGGAGGAAATGCTTGTGGGTTACAAGATACTTGAAAAAATAGAATTATGTCCTAATCAATATGAATTAAAAATAGAAGCCCCGTATGTTACAAGAAATGCACAGGCAGGGCAGTTTATTATATTTAGGGTTGAAGAAGAAGGCGAAAGAGTTCCAATTACTATAGCTGATATTGATAGAGAAAACGGAATACTTACTGTTGTTTTCATGGCTGTTGGATATACTACAAAAAAGCTTGCAATGTTAGAAGTCGGTGATGAAATACTTGATGTTGTCGGTCCTTTGGGGAAACCGACAGAAATAAAAAATTACGGTACAGTAGTTTGTATCGCAGGCGGATACGGCGCGGCACCGTGTTATTTGATTTCTAAAGCCTTTAAAGATGCCAGAAATAAAGTTTACACCATAATGGGCGCAAGAAATGAAAAATTAATATTTTGGAAAGACAAAATGGCTCAGGCATGTCAAAAATTATTTATCACAACTGATGACGGCTCTTTAGGTCATAAAGGTTTTGTAACGGAAGTTCTTTCTGACATAATGAAAAATGAAAAAGTAAATTATGTTATTGCTGTAGGACCTATGCCTATGATGCGTGCCGTTGCAGAAATTACAAGAGATAAGCAAATTAAAACAGAAGCAAGCATGAACCCTATTATGATTGATGGAACAGGCATGTGCGGAGCATGCAGGGTTACTGTCGGTGGTGAGGTTAAATTCGCTTGTATTGACGGTCCTGATTTTGATGCACACAAAATTGATTTTGATGAGGTTATAAACAGAACCAAAATTTACAAAGATCAGGAACGTAAAAGGTGCGAAAATTGTAATCTTTTGAAGCAGGCACAAGCTGTAAAATAAGGAGTTTTTTATGAGTAACAAAATACCTATTTGCCCGTTAATGAGTTCCGGAAGTGCAATTAATATAGTATGTGTGCAAGAAAATTGCGCGTGGTATATGAAAAATTATAAGACTTGCTCAGTATACCTGCTTGCACATAATGCAGTTCTGGATATTAAAGAGAAACAGGATAGAAAAGTACCGCAAGCTTAAATTACGGTATCAAATCTTTTTAATGAGTTAATTCATGTAGGAACTTACAAGTTTCTTCACCTCGTTTGCAGGTACTGCGAAACCTATTCCGATATTAGATTTATTATTATCAGGATTATAGATTGATTGGCTTATGCCAATAACTTCGCCTTTGGCATTCAAAATTGGTCCGCCTGACGACCCCGGATTTATCGCCGCATCGGTTTGAATTTTGTTTCGTTCATAATCAATTCTTGAAACAATTCCGGTCGTTAGTGTTCCGTTAAAACCAAAAGGATTGCCGATAGCGAGGACTTTTTGTCCAACCTTAACTAATGAAGAATCGCCTAATTTTATAACCGGCAGCGCATTTTTAGGATTTATCCTTAATAGCGCCAGGTCGCCTTTATTTCCCTCTTGCTTTATTAGTTCTGCTTTATAGGTTTCTCCTTTTGAGGTTGTTACTTCAATGTAATTTGCATCGTGTACAACATGAGAACTTGTTAAAATAATTCCACTCTTATTTATAATACAGCCTGTTCCGCTTGAAAGCCCATCAATTAATTGAGCTTCAACAAGAACAATTGCCGGATTAATACGCTCGTAGACCGTTACATTTATAAATTCGTCACTTCTATATTCATTGTCCTTTGAATATACATTTTCATTTAAAAAATTTCCGTATAAAAAAGAAACACTTAAAATAAAAGCAACAGTTGCTAATTTTATTTTGTTTAACATATACTGCCTTTTTTCTTGATTTAATATAACATCTTAATTTGTTTTAATTCATCAGTAACAAAGCTGTATACATAAAGCGATTAAAGCTGTTATTATAACTTCAAATTAAGAACAAAATATTGTTATAAAAATTAGTTTTATTTTATAATCTTAAATAGAGGGAATATGATTAATATTTTGAAAAAAAATAATAACGATTTAATTGAAAATCTGAAAAAAATAGCAGGAACTAACAATGTTCTATATTCTTATGATGAACTGTATACATATTCAACTGATTCAACGAATATAACAAATCCGGAAGAAATTGCACAAGCTGTTGTTTTTCCGTTGTCAACAAAACAAGTCAGCCAAATAATGCAGTTTGCATACAAAAATAATCTTGCAGTAGTTCCAAGAAGCGCAGGAACTAACTTGTGCGGCGCATGCCTTCCCAAAAAAAACGGAATAATTCTTGATTTCGCAAAAATGAACAGAATTTTGGAGATTAATAAAAATAATTTATCTGCGAGTGTTGAACCGGGGGTCGTAATAGAGGATTTGCAAAAAGCAGTAGAAAAATATGATTTATTCTATCCTCCTGACCCTTCTAATTTAAAAGTAAGTATGATTGGAGGAAGTATAGGTTTATCATCAGGCGGACCGCATTCCTTTAAATATGGAACAACAAAGGATTATATTATTGATTTGGAAGTTGTACTTGCAGATGGAACTATTATTCATACCGGTTCTGAATGTGCAAAAAATGTAACAGGATATAATTTAACACAATTATTTGTGGGTTCGGAAGGAACACTGGGAATTATAACCCGAGCACTAATCAGGCTGATTCCCAAGCCGGAATCAAAACGCGTTATGCTCGCTTATTTTGACACACTGGAGGATACTTCAAAGACTGTAAATGATATAATCTCAAACTTAATTACACCTTCTGTTATTGATTTGATGGATAATAACACTCTAAAAACAGTTGAAAGTTTTTATCCTTCCGGACTATTAATCGATAAAACGGCAGCTTTATTAATTGAAATTGACGGATTTAAATCAGCTCTGGACAGTCAATATGAAAAAATCATAGAAATATGCCGACAAAATAATTCTTCATTTATTCAAACTGCGGCAACAAAAGAAGAAGAAGAACGAATTTGGATATCAAGACGTTCATCTTTTGGCGCAACCGCCAAACTCGCACCTAATGTTTTAACCGAAGATGTAGTCGTTCCGCGAGAAAATATAATTAAACTCGTAAAAGGTATTAGAGAAATTTGTGATAAATATCAACTAAAAACCTGTATTATGGGGCATATTGGAGATGGCAACATTCACCCAAATATTGCGCTTGATTTAAGGAATATTAATGAATTTCAGAATTTTAGACAGGCAAAAAGAGAACTTTTTGAACTTGCGCTAAGACTCCACGGAACACTCTCCGGCGAACACGGTATAGGTTGTGAAAAATCAGAGTTTATAACTAAAGCCTTAGATATAAATAGTATTAAACTGATGAAACAAGTAAAACAGCTTTTTGACCCTAAAAATATATTAAATCCCGGAAAAATATTTTAAGGAGATATTATGACATACTGTATTATCAATTGCACGGTACAAAATGAAAATGATGCGCAACTTATAGCGAAACACTTAATAAATAAACAACTCATCGCTTGTTGTAATATCATTCCCGCAATACTATCAATTTATAAATGGGATGGGCATATATGCGAGGATAGTGAAGTACTTATGATTATGAAAACAAAATCTGTTTTATATAAGCAGGTAGAACAAGAAATAAAAAATATTCATAAATATGATGTACCTGAAATAATATCTGTTCCAATCATTGATGGAAATAAAGCATATTTGGATTGGCTCGATAAAGAAACTCTTTAGAAATTTAAACCTTATATACAAAAGAAATTAATAATCTAATATTTGAAATTAAAAGGTTTGCGTCCTGAAAGCACGTATTATTGCAATAAAAACTACCGGCTAAATTAATTATACTTTAAAATTTTTATAATCAAAGCCAAAACATACAGTAATAAACAGATTTTGAAATTACAATAACGGATAATCGTCCCTTATTTGCCAACCATCGAGTTGAATTAATCTGGTGCACTCCTCTGCTCCACCGTCAGCACATTCACGTAATTCGGAATCACGTGGTACATCTCTTCTATAACTAAGCCCGCAAAAACCCCAATGTGCACATACGAATATTCCATTTGAAATAAAATGAAAATCATAAGAATAACCGTATCTATCGCCAATAGAAAATGCAAATATATCTTTTCCCTTCTGATTTGGCTTTTTTTCTCCGTTAATATCAATAAGAAAATTAGTAGCGTTTCTGCAATCTGAAAGATAATTACTACTGCCGGCATAAAACATAGTTCCATCGTTCAACAAATAAAGTTTTGATGGAGTATAACCATTTGAATCAGAAGCAGAAAAGACTTTATAATCAGTATTATCTTTTTCAGTAACCGGCATGTACTTGCCAAGATTATCATTCCACCATTGCCCGTAATTTTCACGTCTTGTTTCATACGTAGAATGTAAAAATGAAGGATTTTCCATATCTGCAAGCCTTACGGCATTTGAAAGAGTTGAATAAAACTTTTTTAATCTTGAAGAAACTTCTTGTTTTCTGTAATTAGCCATAAGAGTCGGTACTGTTATTGCAGCAATAATTCCGATAATAACAAGTGTAACGAGTACCTCAGATAATGTAAATGCAGATTTGCGCGTTGCGCTCATGCTTAACCTGCGCTTCATAGTCGCAGCGTTGGATATTTTGCACAAATAAATATTAAACAATCCTCTTTTATAAATTTTTATTTCCTGCATAACCACACCTCTATAAGTTATAAATTATATTTTATAACTTATAACA
>JAJQFK010000136.1:0-2562 GCA_021201175.1 Candidatus Gastranaerophilales bacterium
AGATAAAGAAAAACCTTTTTATAATGTTACTCAAGTTGCTGAAATTTTACAAATCAGTGCTGACAGACTGCGTACTTATGATGAAGAAAAGCTCGTTGTTACGGAAAGGCAAGGCAAAGGTGCCAAACGCTTGTATTCGGAATTAGATGTTGAATGGTTAAAAGATGTTAGAGCTATTATAGCCAAAAATCGCATGAATATTTATTCTTTCAAGTTAATGCTCAAGGTATTATTTTATATTTCAGATAGAGCATTTGAAGAAATCAGACAAAACAACCATAATGATGACATTTGGGAAATTTTTGCACGAATAAGAAAAAATCCAAATTTTGAAAAGCTAAATAAATCTTAAATTTTGAAAGATACATAATAATATTTTGTATCTTTGATAATTTTATTCAAGAATATTACCGCTGTTATATTTGAAATAAACTGTAAACCCTTGTAAATAAAGGGGTTTACCTTGAATAATACATAAAATATAATATTAATATAAAGTGTATTATTGATTATTGTTGATTTTCAGCTAGAAAAGAGGTAAATTTTATGGAATTTGTACAGCCAATACGAGATATTAAACAGATTGAAACAATAAAAAAATTGCTTAAACAACAGAGCATGAGGGATTATTGTTTATTTGTACTTGGAATAAATTCAGGGCTAAGGATTAGCGATTTGTTAAAATTGCGTATATCTGATGTAAGCACACAAGGCAAGGTCAAAGACAGGATAACATTAAGGGAAAAGAAAACAAATAAATTTAAAGATTTTCCAATATCAGAGAATGCAAAACGAGCCATTAAAGAGTATATACAGACAAGAACAATAAACGAAAATGAGCCTTTATTTATGTCAAGGAAGCGAAACCGAGCTGAGGCTGAAGGGCTTTGCGAAGGCAAAGACCGTAATGCCGTTAATAGCGAGGTTTCAAGAGGGAATAAGGGGTTTTTATTACGTCAACGTGCTTATTCAATTTTAAATGAAGCTGCCAAATCAATTGGTATTAAAGAAAAAATCGGAACTCATACCCTAAGAAAGACTTTTGGTTATCACGCTTATAAAAACGGTTATGATATAGAGATAATCCAAAAGTTATTTAACCATTCTTCCCCGAGTACAACTTTACGTTATATTGGAATTACGCAGGACAATCTTGATGATGTTTATTTAAGCTTAGATTTATAAATATTTTACAGGTATTTAAATAATGTCAATTGTTCTGATTTGTTAATTTGGGGTTTATTAACTATTTCTTCTTGTTTTGCCTGCTGTAATTTGTATTTAAAATTACTCAAAAAATAAAACGGAGTGTAAAATACCTCATAATACATCATTTTAAGACTATCACCCCTTAATACTCTTGCAGGAATACCCAGTAAAGAGAGCTGTATATATGTCATTTTAAAGCAAATTTCATCAATATCGACAGCCTCTGCATATAATTTGTGCTGATAATTATATCCCTTATTTTTCATTGTTTCGGCATAGGCAATAATCATACCACCACTGCCACAACAGGGTTCCAATAGCGTTATAAATCCTTTATTGTCAATTTCTGATTTTAAATCCGTAAAATTGATTTCTGCCATCATTCTGCTGATACTGTACGGGGTAAAAAATTGTCCCTTTTTAGAATTCCCAAGATTTAAATTTGAATAAATCTGTCCTAAAAAGTCCTGATGTTTTTCTTCTAATCCCGAAACTAAAAAAGCAAGCAGTTTTGAAAATTCTTCTGCTTGCTCTTTTGTATAATTTTGGACTGTGTTTGTGTACTTTAGCTCAAGGTTTTTACTTCGATAGAAGGGCTGTGCCAGTGAACACATGCTTAGTATCAAAAAGTCCTTAAAAACCTCACCTGCCCTTTTTGCTCTATCCAAACTATGCAATTTTGAAATAAATTCTTTTAAATAATCCATAAAATACCTCTGATAATTCCAGAATAAAGCTGATTAAGCCGAAATATTTTTTATATATAAATATATTTAAAACCTAAATTCCGTTTAATCTGTGTCTATCTGAATTGAGTAAACTGAAATTGTTAAGCTAAAACCGCTAAAAACAAAGACTCTGCTTAATTTTTAACCATTTTTATTATTATAATCCAAATATTTTAGGGCGTAAACCCTTGATATGACTTCATTTTAGCTATTTTGTAGCTTTAAAATTACATAAAATTACTTGTTTTATTACATCAGCAAGTATTACTCTGCCTATTTTCAGCCTTACTTTGTCTTTTTGTAATTTTGTAATATATAAACTATAGAAAAAAATAAAAAATGATAAAAAGCTGGCTAAATGCTCTTGCTCTTGAGTTTAAGCCAAAATCTTGAGATTTTCTATTGCCGTAAGCACATTTGAATGATTTAAGTCTATGATTTTATTGTACAATTCTTTAGTGAAAAGTTCCAATGTCGTCCAACGAGGGGAGTTTTATTATAAGAGGGTTTCAGGCATTTGTCAGAAATCTTTTTTTATGCAAAATTTCATTTTTCGCGGGCTTTTCCCGCCCTTTACAACTGATTTTGTATGATATTGAATGAAAATAAAAAAGAGTGTTCTTTG
>JAJQFK010000136.1:2572-5103 GCA_021201175.1 Candidatus Gastranaerophilales bacterium
CGGAAATATCCGCTGCCGAGAATTTTTTCCGGACAAATTTTTAATTCGGTTAACCTAGTATTTTGAAATTTCTTCAAAATATCTTTCAAGAGCCTTATACCCTGAATATATTTCACTTGTCAGATTAACATATCTTGAAGCGGCAAGATATTTTAATTCCTTAGCGCGAATCTGAATAATTTCATCAGCTTCATTTTTTAAATTTTTATTTATAGAACAAGACCAGCGTTTCAAAAAAGATAATTCTTCATTTATCTGTTTAATTGTAGAATATTCCAGCGGATTAAAATCATATTTAGCTAAAAGGGCACGTTCTTTATTATTTATCCTCGGCAGAACAACAGGAGTACCGTATATTTTTTTAATAACCATATAATTATCGGCAGTTCGTCTGTGTATTTGAGGAACTTCTCCCCTCGCAAGCATTGCAGACATACTTAACGAACTAAATTTATCTTCTTCACAAGCAAGAGAACTCAAGTTAGTACTTTCCAAAAACAATTTAGTATTTTTATTTAAAACAGAACCGTTAATTTCCCTATCTCCTTATAATGACTATAAACTTATAATAAAACCGGTAAAAAAATTTGTCATGTATTTTATTAATTTATTAAGATAAATTGTCAAATTTTTTACAAAAGAAGAAAAAAGTTAATAATAAAGGATTTTTGCATTATAATTTTATTATGTTTAAATATGATGTAATAGTAGTAGGAGCCGGTCATGCCGGATGTGAAGCCGCATGTGCGTGTGCGAAATTAGGTTCAAAAACGCTTCTTGCGTCTTTGAATCTGGATAATATTGCGCTAATGCCGTGTAATCCTGCAATAGGCGGACCCGCAAAATCTTGTTTGGTCAGGGAAATAGATGCTTTAGGAGGCATTATGGGAGTTGCTGCCGATGCAACTTATATGCAGCTAAAGATATTAAATTCCTCAAAAGGTCCCGCAGTAAGAGCGTTAAGAGCGCAGTCCGATAAAAAAGAATACATGCGTTATGTAAGGAATTTACTGGAAAGTGAACCTAATCTCTCTTTAAAGCAATGCACAATGACAGAACTTCTTGTTGAAAATAATTGTGTAAGAGGACTCAAAGATGAATTCGGAATGGAATATTATGCACCTTGCGTCATATTAACAACAGGAACATCTCTTGAGGCTCGAATATGGGTCGGGCTTCAATATCTGGAATTTGGCAGACTCGGTGAAGCAAGTGCAAAAGGATTATCTCCCTCGTTAAAGAAACTTGGTTTTACAATGGGCAGACTTAAAACAGGTACGCCTGCACGTGTTGATGCCCGTACAATTGATTTTAACAAAATGGTAATTCAACCGGGAGATGAAAATCCTTCATTTTTCTCGTTTTTACCGGATAGACCAATCCGCCGGCAGTATCCGTGTTATCTTACGCGAACTACAGATAAAACTCATGAAATTATAAGAAATAACCTTGATAAATCACCTATGTACTCAGGATTAATACATGGTATCGGTCCCAGATACTGCCCTTCGATAGAAGATAAAGTAATTAGGTTTGCTCATAATCCCTCGCATCATATTTTTATTGAACCGGAAGGGAAAAATACATATGAAATGTATGTAGGCGGATTTTCTACAAGCTTGCCGGCACAGGTTCAAATCCAAATGCTTAAATCATTACCGGGACTTGAAAATGTTCATGTTATGAAACCTGCGTATGCGGTAGAATACGACTATATGCCTGCTGTTCAGCTTACACACTCTTTAATGACTAAAAAGATAAAAGGATTATTTTGTGCCGGTCAGATTAACGGTACTTCCGGCTATGAGGAGGCTGCCGCACAAGGATTATTCGCAGGTATAAACGCAGTTAGGTATCTTCAAAATAAAGATATGATTACTCTTTCACGTGAATCCTCGTATATCGGTACTTTAATTGATGATCTTGTTACTAAAGATATAAATGAACCCTACAGAATGTTAACCTCTCGTTCAGAATACAGACTTTTATTAAGGCAGGATAACGCAGATGAACGGTTAACTAAAATCGGATATAATTCCGGCTTAATTGATGAACAAAGGTACCAAAATTTCTTGAACAAACAAAACACAATAGAAAATGAAATTATTAGACTTTGCAAGGATAAAATATCACCCTCAGAAGAAATAAATAAAATACTTGAAAAATATAATGAAAATATAGATAGGGGTATGAAACTCTCAGAACTCCTAAAGCGTCCTAACATTACTTATGAAGTATTAAAACAGATAGATAAAACTTCAAAAACATTGGATTTAACCCGCGATATATATGAACAAGTTGAAGTAAAAATAAAATATGAAGGATATATAAAAAGACAAATTCAACAGGTAAATATGTCGGATAAATTAGAAAAAATCAGAATACCTGAAAATATTGACTATGATAATATACAGCATATTTCAACCGAAACAAAAGATAAACTTAAAAAAATACGCCCCGTAACTCTTGGGCAGGCTTCAAGAATCGGCGGAGTTAAACCCGCAGATATATCCGTATTGATGGTTATGATA
>JAJQFK010000089.1 GCA_021201175.1 Candidatus Gastranaerophilales bacterium
ATCTATAATTGTATGCGAATTATAAAGAAGGCACACATCTGTATTTTGGTTATCAGATAATGAATAATCCCATATTAATGCAGCAGAATACCTTTGCCCTATTAAAACCAAAAATTGAGTCTGACCCCATATATCGTCCTTTTGAGAATTATCAAAGCCAAATTCTTTCAAGGTGTCGGAAAAACTATAAATCTGCGCGCCCGAAAAAGATAATCTTTTTAAAGTTGAACCGATTTCAGAAGAATCCAGAAGTCTGAATAAAATAACAGATTCAAATTTCTGGTTTGATATAACAGGTTCTAAAATAGACCGAAAAAGACCATTGACCGTTTCTTTTGTATATTCTTTTACTGTTTTATCAAATATATATTTATGAAGCAGATTGTATTTGTTTTTCATATTCAATTATATAGCAACCTTTAATTTTTTTCTGTTCATAAATCCGTTGTTGATGGCATATAAAACAGCCTGTGTTCTGTCGTTAACTTGCAGTTTTTGAAAAATATTATTAACGTGTGTTTTTACTGTTGTTTCACTTATAAAGAGTTTTTGAGCAACACCTTTATATGTAACGCCGCGGGTTAACAAGTCAAGCACTTCTTCTTCTCTCTGTGTTAAATATTGGAGAAGATTTTCACTGTTTTCAGAATTATCGGATTCAGCTTTAAACGTTTTTTGGAAATATTCAAAGAATCTTGATGATAATCCCGAAGGAAGATATATTTTCCCCTGCACTACTTCTTCTATTGCATAAATAAGCTGTGCAGATGCCATTGTTTTTAATATATATCCCTTAGCACCTATTTTCATTGCTCTGAATATCAAATCCGGATCATCATAACCTGTTAAGGCAATGATTTTAGTACCTAATCCCAAACGCTCAATTTCACTTATTGCTGTTAAACCGTCTTTATCCGGCATGCTTATATCCATTAAAACGACATCGGGTTGATATTTTTTAACCAGATTAATTGCAACATTTGCATTTGTAGCCGTTGCAATTACCTCAAAATTTGTTTCAAGATTAATTAATTCTCTAATCCCCAATAAATGATCAAAATTATCATCTGCCAAAATAATCTTAACCTTTTTGTCAAAATCCATTGTTCTTCTCATATACACACTCAAGCCCCCTGTAATATCTTGTTTATATTACCAATATACCGCCGCGGGTCAAGGGTCGTCATTCATATTAGGATTTATATTTATACAAAAAAGGATTAATTATTATCTAAACCTTTGGATTAATATACTATTTTGATGCCATATAATCAATGATGAATTGTCTAGCGGTTCTGGGAGTTCGGATACTTTTTAATGCTGCAAATTCTTCCGCTTTTTTATTCAAATCTTCCGTAACTTCTATACAGCAGTCTAAAGCAATTTTAGATACAATATCAAGATATTCTGTTTTTGTTAAAAGAGAAAAAGTAAGAACTATTCCAAATCTGTCCGATAATGAAACTGTTTCATCTATGGTATCATTATAGTGAATTTCATCACCTTGACGGGCGGAAAAACTTTCGCGCACAAGGTGCATTCTGTTTGTAGTTGCATAAATAACCGTATTGGAAGGACAATTGGAAAGCGACCCTTCCAGTATTGCTTTTATTGACGAAAAATTTTTATCCTCCTGAGAGAATGAAATATCATCAGCAAAAATAATAAATTTTAACGGCAGGTTAGCCAGTTTTTCAAACAGTTCCGGCAAATACATAAAGCTTTCTTTATACACTTGAATTATTTTTAAGTTATCCTGTGAAAATTCATTAATAAGTGCTTTAACCGTAGAGGATTTCCCACACCCCCTATCGCCGTATAAGAGTATATTATTTGCGGGTTTCCCGTCTAAAAATGCCTTAGTATTTTTCTTTATAACTTCTTTTTGATATTCATAATTTTTTAAATCCGAAAATTTAAGCGGATTAAAATATTTAACCGGTTTTATTTCTTTATCGCCGGTATAATTGAAGGCTGTATAACACGCAAATATCCCGTACCCGTTTTTTGAGTATGAATTTAGTATATCTTCAAGATTAAACTTTTCTGCTCCGTTTATATTAAAAGAAGGAAGATGTTCTATAAAATCTGAAATATTTGCGAATTTAGATACAAATATTTTTTTTATATCTGAATAATCATTTTCCAATAAAGAATTTAAAACCGATAGTTCATATTCAGCGGAAGAAATAATATTTTTATTTTCTTGTATACATTTTCCGCAGCCCGCTGAAAGAATATTTTCATCGGTATAAATAAGCTTTTTCATATAATAATATAAATTTTGATTCCGCTCTGATTTATACAAGCTGCAAATAAAAGATGTATATGATTTCACTATATCTTCAAAATCGTCACTATCATTTAACAAGGATAAAAATTTTATATATTTCGATATAACACTATCTTCTGTAATATTTTTAAATATTGATATTAATAATAATTCAGTAACTATATTTTTCATAAAAACCACCTTTAATAATATTAAGCCGTAAAGAAAAGTTATCAATTATTTTTAGAAATTTTTTTTGATTCCGTATTAAAATAATCATAAATAATTTGTGCTTGCGACTTAGAAACAAGCAGCATTAATTCTTCTTTTGTTAATTTGGAAATTTTTGCCACACTGCCGTATTTTTCAATTAATAATTTTTTATTTTTCTTGTAAAGCCCTTTTATATCATCAAATTCAGAATGAACTGCCCCTTTTTCTCTTAAATGTCTATGGAAAGTAATAGCGAATCGGTGAGCTTCATCTCTTATTCTTTGAAAGAAAAACAATGCTTGTGAATTCATTGGAAATATTACAGATTGAGATTGGCAAGGTATAAATATTTCTTCAATTCTTTTTGCAATAGAAATAATATCCTGATTTTTAATCCCGAGTTCATTAAGAGTTTCCGCCGCACTTGAAAGCTGTCCTTTACCTCCGTCAATAATAATTAAATCCGGAAATTCTTTGCCTTCGTTTAAAAGTCTGGAATACCGTCTTTTTATGACCTCTCTCATAGATTTAAAATCATCGGGTTTCCCCTCCTCTACCGTTTTTATTTTATACCTTTTATACTCGCTTTTTTTAGGCATTCCGTTATAAAATGAAACCATTGAAGCAACAGTATTTGTTCCCTGTATATGTGATATATCAAAACATTCAACACGGTGAGGAAATTTATTTAACTTTAATTTTTCCTGAATGTAAGAGCCTGCCTCGTTAAAGTTATTTTGCAGTTCTTGCAGTGATTGAATTTTTAGCTCTTTTAAATGATAATTTGAATTTTTTAAGGCTAATTCTAATATTTCTTCATTTTTTTTAGTTTTATCGGGATTTATTAAAACCTTTGAACCCTTTTTAGAACTAAGCCAGGATTCAAAAATACTTTTATCCTCTTGAGATATTTTTGAAGAAAATATTATTTCTGAAGGAATATCATCATCACCTGACATCTGATAATATTCCTTGATAAAGAATGAAATAATTTCTTCCTCGCTGTCGTAGTCCGATTTTGATATTTCAAAATCTTTTTTGTTTGTAAGTCTGCCGTCCCTAATTTGCAGAAGGGAAATTCCTCCCATATATTCATCCGAACTTAAAGAAATAACATCTTGATTTATATTCGTATTTTCATATACAACCTTTTGTTTTTCGATTGTTTTTAAAACATCAAAGTAACTGTCGCGATATTTTGCGGCTTTTTCATATTCCTGATTTAAAGAATACTTTTCCATCATTGATTTTAACTCATATACCAGCTGCATTTGTTTTCCTGATAAAAACAATTCTACATTCTTAATAAGTTTTTTATATTCGGAAGAAGATATAAGTTTTTGGCACGGTGCCATACATCTGCCGATTTGATAATATATGCACGGACGATCTTTAAACTTTGGAGTTTTGCACTGTTTTAGAGGAAAGAGCCGTTTTAATAAATCCAAAGTTGTATACATTGATTTTGCATTAGTATAAGGTCCGAAATATTTACCCTCCAGCATATTTTTATTTCTTTTTCTTGTTACAAGAATTCTTGGATAATCTTCTTTTGTGATAAGAAAATACGGAAATTTTTTATCATCTTTTAATAAAATATTATACTTGGGCTTATATTTTTTTATTAAGTGCGATTCTAAAATTAACGCTTCTATTTCAGAATTTGTAATAATAAATTCAATTTTAACAATCTGCGGAACCATGACCGCTAATTTGGCAGAATCATGTTTTTTATTAAAATAACTTGAAACCCGTCTTTTTAAATTTTTCGCTTTCCCGACATAAATTATAGTATCCTCCTTATCAAAAAATTGATAAGAACCGCTGGATTCAGGAATAAGCCTTAATTGTTCTTTAATATCCATAATAATATTTTACAACACTTTTTTAATTGTTGATATAATACAATTATGGACTTAAAAAAATTATTTTATAAATATCTATTAAAAAAAACTTACTATCGGGAGGGTAAATGTGTCCGGTGCGGGGCATGCTGCTCTAAAATATATGTAAGTAATAAAAAAGATATTATAAAATCCGAAGAAGAATTTTATAAGCTTCAAAAACTCCATCCGTTTTATACCTATATTGAAATTACCGGTAAAGATGAGCGCGGTCTTATTTTTAAATGCAATAAATTTGACAAAGAAAAAAGAATTTGTACAATTCATAAAATCCGCCCCGGAATATGCAGAAGATACCCGTCGGAAGAAATTTTTAAAATGGGCGCCGCCCTGTCTGATGAATGCGGTTTTTCTTTTAAACCGATTGAAAGTTTTAGTGAAGTTTTAAACAAAGAATCAAAAAAAGGTAAAAGTTTTTTTAAAATATAAATCCCGTTCCGGAAATAAAACCCCGCTAGATTGTTTTTAAATATTTATACGTTCAAACAAAATTTCACGATAAGCCTCAGTGTTACAAAGCGAAACACTGAGGCAGCCCGAAGTGTTTGAGCCTGTATGCGTTAGCTGAGTGAAATTTTCTCGGAGATATTTGCAAAAATAAAATAAATTTGATATAATAAAGTATATTAGTAAATAGGAGAATAACATTATGAAATATAAATTGGGGGGGGGGGGGGGGGGGGGGGGGGG
>JAJQFK010000266.1 GCA_021201175.1 Candidatus Gastranaerophilales bacterium
CATATAATGAATAAATCATTAATAACAAAATCAAAACTACAACACATGCAGAAACTGCACCAAAATTACTCAAAATAAATTCCACGATTTTAATTCCTTTTTTTATCTATTCTCTCATAAGTCTTATAATACCACATTTTAAAAAAAACAAAACTTTGTTAACAAAAAAAATCTGCAAATTTAAAATAAATTCGCAGAATTTTTTATTATTCAAGAATAAAACTATTTTGTTAAAAGTTCCATTTCTTCAGCTGAAGTATAAATACAGTGGCAGCCGCAATCAACATGAATAATTTCGCCTGTAACACCGGAGGATAAATCAGATAATAAATACAAACCTGTTTTACCTACATCTTCAAGCGAAACATTTCTTTTTAAAGGTGCTTTTACAACAGCAGCTTTTAACATTTTGCCAAAACCGCTAATTCCGCTTGCTGCAAGTGTTTTTACAGCGCCTGCCGAAATACAGTTAACTCTGATACCGAATTTACCAAGATTTTCAGCCAAATATCTTGCGGAGGATTCAAGAGCAGCTTTTGCGACACCCATAACATTATAATTCGGAACAACTTTTTCCCCGCCCAAATAAGTCATAGCCAGTATAGAGCCGCCTTCATTCATAACCGGTTTTGCATTTCTTGCAAGAGAAACAAGAGAATAAGAACTTATTCCCAACGCCAAATCCCAGCCTTCTCTTGAGGTATTAATAAACTCGCCGGTTAAATCTTCTCTGTTTGCGAAAGCAACGGCATGAACAACAAAATCTATTTTGCCGTAAACTTTTTCAAGTTCTTTAAATACAGCCTGAACTTCATTTTCTTTTGTAACATCACAAGGCATAATAACTTTAGCATTCATAGATTCCGCTATCGGGCGGACACGTTTTTCCATAGCCTCGCCGGCATAGGTAAAAGCAATATCTGCACCTGCTTCAAAAAGTTCTTTTGCAATACCGTATGCAATACCGTGAGTATTGGAAACCCCGAAAATAACCCCTTTTTTACCATCCATTAATTTCATATTAAAATCCTCATATTTAGTATTCAATCAATTTTACAATTAAAGAAATTCTTTTTCAACATATATTGTCCTTAAAAAATGTTTATGTTATAAAAAAAGTACTGCGGGAGTTTATTTCTGCTAGTTCAACGAATGGAAAATTATTACACTGAAAAGAAATATAAAACTGGCTCAAAGTGCAGGTTTTTGTTACGGAGTCAAACGGGCTGTCGAAACGACAAAAAAAATTAAACTTGAAAATAAAGATAAAAAGGTTTGGGTTTTAGGTGAACTTATCCATAATACTCAAGTTATAAAAGAACTTGCGGAACTTGGTATAATGACTGTTGATGAATTACCTGAAAATGAAACGGGAATTTGTATTGTAAGAAGTCATGGCATGCCTCCTTTAAAAATAAAAGAAATGACAGACAAAGGCTTTGAAGTCGTTGATTTGACCTGCCTTGACGTAAAAAAAGTACAGCAAAAAGCTGTAGAACTTGCAAAAGAAAATTATCTTGTGCTTATTTTAGGCAAGCCGGAACATCCGGAAGTTATTGCGATTAAAGCTAATGCGGATATGTATTCAAACAGTGTTTATGTTATCCCTGACATAAAGACGCTTGAAAGTATGCAAAGTGAAATAAAGCAGCATAAAAGAATCGGTATTGTAATACAAACTACACAGAGAGCGGAATTTTTACACGAAGTAGTTAATTATGTAATGCCGTTTGCAGAAGAATTGAAAATATACAATACTATTTGTAAATCCACATCAAGACGGCAAAATGAAGCAAGGGAACTGGCAAAAACCTCCGATTTGATGATTGTTGCAGGTAGTAAAAAAAGTGCAAATACAACTCATCTTGCGCAAATACTCGGCGAAATAGCACCTACTATTCATATAGAAACAGATTCTGATTTGGATAACTATCAAGATATAATAAAAAAATCAACAAATATAGGTATTACAGCAGGAGCCTCCACTCCTGAAAATATTATTAAAAATGTAATTAAAAAACTGGAAACAATATAAGAAAGGACAAATAAAATGACAAACACAACGAACGAACAGGACGAATTCGTCAGATTACTTGAAGAAAGTTACAATTACAAATTTTCTGCTGCTGATGTAGTAAAAGGCATTGTAATAAAACAAGAAAACGATGGCTTTTTAGTAGATATCGGAGCAAAAACTGAAGCATTTCTTCCTAACAGAGAAATTACAAACAATCAGGTTAATGACAGAGATTACTCCGAATATCTCGTAATTAATGATGTAAAAGAATTCTATATTCTAAAAGAAGAAGGCGATGATGAAAACGGAAGAATTTTATTATCACTCAAAAAATTATCATGTGCTAAAGCTTGGCAGGAACTTCAAAACGCAAAATACAACAATGAAACAATAAAAGCGAAAGTTGCTCTTATTGTAAGAGGCGGTGTTATAGTCGAAGTATTAGATTTAAGAGGATTTGTTCCGGCAAGCCAATTAAGAACCGGTGCACCGTTCGACGGATTAATAGGTCAAGAAATTGAAGTAAAAGTTCTTGAAGCTGATGCAAAAAGAAATAAGTTAATTTTATCTCAAAGACAAGCTGTTGCTGAACAAAGAGAACAGGTTGTTGATGAAATTATTTCTCAATTAGAAGTCGGTTCAGTAGTTAAAGGTGAAGTTGTAAGAATCGCAGATTTTGGCGGATTTATTGATATTAACGGTGTTGACGGACTTCTTCCTATTTCTGAAATTTCATGGCAAAGAATTAAACATCCTTCTGATGTAATTTCTCTTGGACAAACACTTGAAGTTAAAATATTAAAAATTGATACCGATATGAAAAGAATAAGCCTGAGCTTAAAGAGAATGGGCGAAAACCCTTGGGAATCAATAGAAAATGAATTTAAAGAAGGGCAAATAATCAAAGGAACAGTTAATAAAGTAACTTCTTTCGGAGCTTTTATTAATATTTATCCGGGGGTAGAAGCATTATTACCTTCTGCCGAAATGGAACCGGCAAACGCTAATCCGTTTAATATCTACAATGTAGGTGATGAAGTTGAAGTTTTAATCAAAAAATTCACCCCGCAAGAACATAGAATTGCATTAAGCGTTAAAGATATTAAGAATAACTAAGTGCATAACACAAAAAGCCGGTCTTTTTAGACCGGTTTTTTCATGTACCAATAAATTGGCAATTTTATTGCAAATAAAAATTATTTATTGTCTAATAATATTATGGATGTAACTTTAGAAAAATCATTACCTTTGAAGGGTGAAATAGAAATTCCGGCTGATAAATCTATTACACATCGTGCATTTATGTTTTCTGCTCTGGCAAAAGGTGTAAGCCGTATTAAAAATTATTCTCTCGGGGCTGATTGTATGTCGACATTAGAGATTATAAAACAGCTTGGCTGCGAAGTTGATTTTACGGATACAGGAATATTAACAGTAAATGCGAAAAATGCTTTAACCGCGCCAAAGAGCTCGTTAAATTGCGGAAACTCCGGTACAACAACAAGACTGATTGCCGGGATTTTAGCAGGTCAAAAATTTAATTCAAAATTATATGGAGATGAAAGTCTTTCTAAACGTCCGATGAAAAGAGTTATAACTCCGCTTGAATTAATGGGGGCAAAACTTATTCATAATGATTATAAACTTCCTATAGAAATAAATGGTTCATCACTTCACGGAATCAACTATAATTCGGCGCTTTCTTCCGCTCAGGTAAAATCGTGTATTTTGCTTGCAGGTTTAAATGCCGAAGGCGAAACTATTTATACGGAACCTTATAAATCAAGAAACCATACTGAACTTATGTTAGAATATATGGGGGCTGATTTAAAGGTAAATAAAAATAGTGTTGTGATAAAAAAATCTGAACTTTCCCCTATTGATATAACTATACCTGGGGATATTTCTTCGGCTGCATTTTTTATGGCGGCAGCTCTCATAGTACCGGATTCTGATATAGTTCTAAAAAATGTAGGAATTAACGAAACCCGTTCGGGAATTATTGATGTAATTAAAGCAATGAACGGAGATATAGAATTAATTAATGAGCGATTAGTTTCTAATGAAAAAACTGCTGATATAAGAATAAAATATTCAGACTTAAAAGCTTTGACAATAGAAGGTGAAATAATCCCCAGATTAATTGATGAACTTCCTGTTATAACAGTTATAGCTTCACAAGCGAAAGGAACTACAATTATTAAAAATGCCGGTGATTTACGAAATAAAGAAGCTGACAGAATAACAGCAGTGACTAAGGAAATGAAAAAACTCGGCGCAGATATAGAAGAAACTTCTGATGGGTTTATTATTAACGGAAAACAAAGTTTAAAAGGCGGCTGCGAAATTGAATGTTATCATGACCATAGAATAGCAATGAGTGCTTATATTTCCGGTTTGATATGTGAATCTCCCATAAAAATAAACAATTTTCAGTGGGTTGATATCTCTTTTCCCGAATTTTTAACCATAATTAAAAAATTAACCGTTCTTTGATTTTTTCTTTTCGTCTTTTTGGGCGGCGATTTTTAAAATATCGTCAATCCACTGATTTAATTCTTTTTTATTAAATTTTTTATTAATATCAAAATCTATTGTTTTAAAAATGCGATTTTTAAGTTGCTTTTTTGTTTGTGCATAATAGTTTTTGCAATACATTAAAGAAGGATTTGAGCAAACATATCCGTTTTCATCCTTACCTGTAATTTGCGGAAATTCTATGTATAAAACATCTTTTTCCGGAATTTTCTCAAGTTTTTGCTGAATTTTGTCCTTATGCATATAGTCAGAAAGTTCATTATATAATTGTTTACCTTTATTTACCATTTCAAATTCATCGTTTTGCACAGTTTCCGGTTGCTTATTTTTTTTGTTACCGGAAAAAGAAATATTATTCAGACAAAATAATGTATTCATATTAACCTCTTTTGTTTGCTTTAATGCCAGTAAAAAAAAATATTATACAAATATTTTTAAAAACTTAAAGAATATTAATATAAACTACAATTTACTCAAAAACGGAAGGAGTTTTT
>JAJQFK010000219.1 GCA_021201175.1 Candidatus Gastranaerophilales bacterium
GTGTACAAGTCAAGTAATTAGTTACCTAATTTTTAAAGTTTTTTAAAATCGTTTGCTTTTTTATCGTGTAAAAATTTTGAGAGTTTATATTGTTCAAAGCTTAAAGAAAAATTATATAAAGCATTTAATAGTGTTCTTCCGGTTTCACTTTTTGCTATTATCAATGTTTTATCATTGTTGTTTTTGGCAAAGTACAATTCTGTTTTAATAATATTATCAACTTTGCTTAAAGACGGTTTTGTTAATCTTTCTATAAGCCATTCATTAAGAAGATTAACAGAATTTTTATCCGTGTTCTTTTTTAAATAATCCGAAAATTCTTTTAGTATCATAAAAACATTATATATTTAAATGATTTTTTTTAAAATCTTAATTAAATATAAATTTTTCCTGATTTTTTGAAAAATAATATTAAACTAAAAATATAAAGTAAACAGGAGAAAAGAGGTGTTCTTTAATGATTGATTTTAACAGGTTAACGGACTACACAAAGGAAATAATATATTCAGCCCAGCAAATAATGTATAGATATAATAATTCCCAGTTAGAACCGATTCATGTTATGGCAGCAATAGCGGAAGATAGTGAAGGGATTTCTAAGGATTATTGTATTGAACTTGGAATAAACAATGACAATTTCAAACATCAACTTATAAATCTTATATCAGAACTTCCAAGGATACAATCAACAAATCAAAATCAGCAGTTATATCTGTCGCAATTAACAAATAAAATGTTTGATACGGCATCTGATGAAGCAGATAATTTAAAGGATTCTTTTATAAGTATAGAGCATATTCTAATGGCTATGGCGGAACTTACGGGTTCAAAAATTCAACAATTGTTAAATAATAATAAAGTTACAAAAAACTCAATATTAAATGCAATGAAAAAAGTAAGGGGCAACAGAAAAGTGGATTCAAAAAATGCAGAGGATCAATATAAGGCATTAGAAAAATATTCGACCGATTTAACCTGTATGGCGCGCAAAGGCAAGCTTGACCCTGTAATAGGCAGAGATGATGAAATTAGACGTGTAATTCAAGTATTAAATCGAAAAACTAAAAATAATCCGGTGCTAATAGGAGAACCGGGGGTAGGGAAAACAGCTATAATTGAAGGTTTGGCTCAAAGAATTGTCAGAGGTGATGTACCTGAAAATTTAAAAGATGCTAAGCTTGTTTCTTTGGATTTAGGTGCTTTAATTGCCGGTGCAAAGTTCAGAGGAGAATTTGAAGAACGTTTGAAAGCGGTTTTGAAAGAAGTTGAAGATTCAAACGGGGAGATAATAATGTTTATAGATGAACTCCATACTGTAGTCGGAGCCGGAGCAACAGAAGGTTCTACGGATGCGGGAAATCTTTTAAAACCTATGCTCGCAAGGGGGACTCTAAGGTGTATAGGCGCAACTACTATTAATGAGTATCGTAAATATATTGAAAAAGATCCGGCTTTAGAAAGAAGATTTCAGCCTGTTATGGTTGATGAACCTTCTATTGAGGATACAATAAGCATTTTAAGAGGACTAAAACAGAGATATGAAGTTCATCACGGAGTCAGAATAAAAGATTCAGCGTTGATTGCAGCTGCAAAACTCTCTGACAGGTATATTACCGATAGATTTTTGCCTGATAAAGCAATAGATTTAGTTGATGAAGCTGCTTCATCTCTAAGAATTGAAATAGATTCCATGCCGGAAGAACTTGATATGCTTGTAAGACAAAAAATGCAGCTTGAAATCGAAAGAGAAGCTTTAAAGCAAGAAGAAAATCCGGATAATGCCGAGAAAATTAAAAATATTGAAGAAATTTTAAAAGATTTAAATGAAAAAATAGATAAATTGAAAACTCAATGGGAGTTTGAAAAAAAGAGTATTCAAGGTGAAGCTTCAATAAAAGAGGAAATAGAAAAAGTAAAAATTGAAATTGAGTCAGCAGAGCGTGATATGGATTTGCAAAAAGCCGCTGAACTCAAGTATGGAAAATTAATGACTCTTGAAAAACAATTAAAAGAAGTAAACGAAAATTCTGCGGCTAATAAAACAACTCTTTTAAAAGAAGAAATAGATGAAGATGATATAGCTGAAATTGTTAGTAAATGGACAGGAATTGCAGTAAATAAACTCCTTGAAAGCGAAAAACAAAAGCTCGTTCAAATGGAAGATTTTTTGCATAAACGTGTAGTCGGACAGGAAGAAGCTGTAGAAGCGGTATCTGACGCAATAAGACGCGCACGTTCAGGGTTAAAAGACCCTAATCGTCCAATCGGAACATTTATTTTCTTAGGACCTACCGGCGTTGGTAAAACTGAACTTGCAAAAGCATTAGCAGAGTTTATGTTTAATGATGAAGATGCTCTTATAAGAATAGATATGTCTGAATATATGGAAAAACATACAGTAGCAAGACTTATAGGCGCTCCTCCCGGATATGTCGGCTATGATGAAGGCGGACAGCTAACGGAACAAGTCAGAAGGAAACCTTATTCTGTTGTACTTTTTGATGAAATTGAAAAAGCACATCCGGACGTATTTAATATCATGCTCCAAATATTTGATGACGGCAGATTAACCGATTCTAAAGGGAGAACAGTTGACTTTAAAAATACTTTAATTATATTAACAAGTAATATAGGCAGTGAAATTATTCTAAAGAATACTCTGGAATCAATGCTGTCGGAAAAACAATCAGAACAAACAAAAGATGAAGTTATGGCTTTAATGCAGCAAAAATTTAAACCGGAGTTTTTAAACAGAATTGATGATATCGTATTCTTTAAAGCACTAACAATGGTTCAGCTTGCTAAAATTGTTGATATTCAGGTTGCCCATCTTCATAAACTTTTGGAAGAACAGGATATTAAGCTTGAAATAACAGACGATGCAAAAGAATTTTTAGCACAAAAGGGATACAATCCTATTTACGGTGCTCGTCCGTTAAAAAGGACTATAAGACAATTAATTGAGAATCCTTTATCAAAACAGATATTAAAACAAGAAATAACTCCTCATTCAAAAGTAAAAATTGATGTAAATGATGATGAATTAGATTTTATATCTGAAAAATTATAGTTTTGTACACACAACTTAAACCCGAAGATTAAGTATTTTCTTCGGGCTTTTTTTCGCCTGCATGAAGCTTTATCCAGAAATTCTTAATTTTTAACCCTATTTTATTTAATTCAAAAGTTTCTGTTTCAAGTTCAGTATCTTCATCATTTTTCCCTGAAAATTCAAAGACATCTTCTTCATTTTTATCATTTTTTTTCTTTTCTTTTTTTTTATTCTGTTGAAAATAGCCCAAATTCCCGGCGCCGCCATCATTTGTGTGGTGTGCTTTTTGTATTGCAGGCAAATTATCGGGTCCATTTATTCCAAAAGACATCTCTTACCTTCTTTTTTAGAAAAGTGAACAATTAAGAAAATATTCTCTATTATTATTATATACTACTTTTGTAGAAATTAAAATCATGAGTTTAGGGGAATATTAAGAATAGTGAAGTTATGAATCCAAAAAGATAATTTCCTGCAATAATTCGCCATTTTGAATTATAAAATAGCCCTGCCGTCATACATATATCTTGTTCTTTCATATTCAGATTCGGAATAGTTTTTATATTCTTTTTCCAGTTCTTTTTTAGTTGATTCTTCTCTTGGTTCTATGAACTTTTGATTTTTGTCTTTCCGTTTCCAATTGATTTTAAATCCGTCCAAAAGTCCGTATTCGGTTTCTGTTTTATAGGTTCCTATATTAACGGCAAAACACGGCAAGACCGGTAATAGTATGAATATAGATATACAAAATAAAGCAAATTTCTTTTTCATTAAATTTTTTCCCGCAATTCTTTACTAATATAATATCATATTTTGTGTAGACCGACTGTTATTTACTATATAATTTTACAATGTTTTTACGTTTAAATTCTTACATTGCGACATTTTTTCGTAAATTTCGTTCACCCGACAAATAACTTGTTCATTAATATCTTCAAGTTTTTTACAGCATTCTTCCCTTTGTTGATAAACCTGTGAATCAACCGGAACGTTGATTGAGTTTAACATGTCATACATATTTTCAATCAGTTGTGTGTATTCCCGGAAATTCTCCAGATTATTATTAAAGGCTTGCAATATTGGCTCATAAGCATATAAATTCATCTGTCCTAAAAACGGCATAATTTCATCTTCTGAAAGATTATTTAATGTTTTATTTATCGGAATTGAATTTAAAAATTGTTTATAAGAATTATAAACCGGATTATTTTCATTTGCATATTGTCTTTCCAAATAAATAAGTAAATGATTTTTTGCATTATTAAATGTTTTGAATCTAATTTTGCTCTTTTCAGTAAATTCATTAACGTAATTCATTAATTTATCTATTTCTTTTAAATTTTTAGCTATAGATTCAGCTTCTTTATCTATTTCTTTTGCTATTTCTTCTGTGTTATAGCTTTCTATTAATGTTTTAAGTGCTTCTTTTTCCATTCCTGCTTGTGATAAGAGTATGTTTAAAACAGTATGGTTATCATTCGGATTTTGAAGAACATCTATTAAATATAATATTCCTTTATCCGTATTCATTGCATATTGTTCATTGTTTTCATCATAAACACAAAATAACGGAAGCATTTCTTTTAATTTTGAACCGATTCCTTCAAATTGATTTTTGACCAGTTGATATTGAATTTGTGTTAAAGCTGCCGTCTTTAAAGTTTCGTTTAAAAAGATTTTATAATTCTCTAATAAATCAGGATTCGGATTTTCTGACTGCAATAATTTTATATACTCATTAAATAATGTTACCGGCTTACTAACTATATGTTTATTTTCCATTAAATAATATATCTTATCTTCATAATCAGTTAATTTATTATTTGAAGGATTTTCTTTTCTGGATTCCTGTATATATTTTTCAATTGATTGTAATGCATCATTTCTGTATTTCGGCTCTATATTTACATCTATAAAGTATTTTATATAATCTTTCAGGTTCTTTAATAATTCTTTATTCTGGCTTGTATATTCATTTGTTA
>JAJQFK010000100.1 GCA_021201175.1 Candidatus Gastranaerophilales bacterium
AGACATCGATAATATGTTTCTATAGAAATATAGTCAAAATCAGATTTAATATTTTTAAAACATTTATCATCAACATTAATAAAATTTATGTCACAATTGTACTGTAAAGTTAAATTATTTAATTTTGCTTTTATATCATCATTTATAGATTTATTTAATATGTGAAAATGGATATGATAATCTTTATTATTCATCAATATCGAAGTCATTGTAACTCCTGCCTGAAGGGCAAATTTATTGTCAGACATAAAGACAATATTCATTGATTCCATTATTATATTACCTCCGATATTGCTGATTCAATATTATATTTTATTTCATATCCTACTTCATTTTTTAATCTTGAATTATCACCTACAATTAGCTGAGGTTGAGTTGTTTCTTCTGCTAAAATTTCTAACAAATGAGTTTTATTCATTTTTTTGGCTATTGTCTTTCCAAAATCTCCGACTGAAATCTGTTTTCCGGTACAAATATTAACTGTACCCTCAACAGCGCAATCTAAAAATTTGACAAAAGCAGCTGCTATATCTTTTGAATACATATAGTCTTTTAACAACTGCCCTGTTTTTATTATAGCGGTTTCATTTTTTGACAATTTATCTATTAACATACCGGTCAATCTTGTTTTATTTTCATTTTTACCATATACGTAGAAAATTCTGCCATAACCAAAACTTATATCATTTTGTTTGCAATAAAATTCAGCAATTTCGCGCAATTTGTTTTTTGTGAATGTATAAACAGTTTTTTCTGTTTCAAGTTCATCATTTTCTTTTAATGGAGTTTCTTTGAATTTATATTCAAAACAAGTTCCTGCATATACCGCCCTTTTACCGCCATTATTTTTAAAATGTCTGATAAGTGATATTCCTGCATTTAAAAACTTGTAATTTATGTCAGAATACAAATAATCTCCGGTTGTTGCCCAAGCCATATTTAATAGATAATCGGGTTGAATTGCTCGCATCGTGTTTTCTATAAAAGCTTCGTCAAAAAGATTCCCTTTTATCCAATGAATACCATTATCAGGATTGTTTTCATCAATTGTAATAGCGTATATATCAAAACCGGCTTCTGTTAGCGGCTTAGCAAGTTCTTTACCAATAAGACCTGTCGCGCCGGTTACAAGAACTTTCTTATTCCCATAAGTCATAGTTTTTGTCTCTTTCATTCATGATTCTTTCTTTACAATCCGGCCATTCAATTCCGAATGCTTGGTCGTTCCATCTAACTCCCATATAATATTCAGGCTTAAAGAATTCACCGAGTTGGTAGTATACATAGCTGTCATCCTCCAATGTTTGGAATCCATGAGCTACTCCGGAAGGAATATATAACATTTTTCCATTATGTTCGGAAAGTTCTGTTCCAACCCACTGTAAATATGTTGGACTATCTTTTCTTATATCCGCTAAAACATCAAAAATACGTCCTTTAAAGCAAGATACCATTTTGATTTCAGGATAAGGTTCTTTTTGATAGTGCAATCCTCTCAATACACCCGCTGAAATATTTTTAGATAGATTACATTGTTTTATATCAAAATCAATCCCATATTTTTTTAATTCTTCTTTACAGAATTGTCGGGCAAAAGAACCTCTTTCGTCTTTATATTCTTCCATTTCAATAAGAAATGCTCCGTTGATTTTTAAAGGTGTAATCTTCACTATACGTTCCCTTTTACAAATTCATGAATTGTATCTGCAATTTTGGTAATCTCTTGTTCGCCTAATGACGGAAATGTTCCAACCCAGAAAGTATTATTCATAATGAATTCCGTTTTAGGAAGTTTTTTGTATACATCTTCTGTTAAATCTTTTGAATTCATTATTTCCGAATCTGCGATTCTAAAATTAACATCATTATCAACTATCATTGGTTGACGTAAAATATTTCCGGCAAATAATTGTCTAGTACCAATCTTGTGACTTTCTAAATATTCAACCAATTGTTGTTTTGTAAATGGAGAACCTTCTTTTACTGAAATCAAATACCCGAACCAGGATGGTTTTACACCTTCTTTTACTACCGGTAAAATTAAATAATCAGTCAAATCTGAAAGTTTTTCTGTTAGCATTTGTGCATTTCTTCTTCTGATTTCTAAGAACCCGTCTAATTTTTCAATTTGAGAACAACCCAATGCAGCTTGCCAGTCTGTAATTTTCAAATTATAACCAACATGAGAATATGTGTATTTGTGGTCATATCCATAAGGAAGTTTACCCAACTGTTGTGTGAATCTTTTACCGCAAACACCGTCACGTCCCGGAGGACAGCAACAATCTCTTCCCCAATCTCTGAAAGACATAATTATTTTATACAATTGCGGGTCATTTGTAATAACCGCGCCGCCTTCACCCATTGTTAAATGATGTGCCGGATAAAAACTAAATGTACCAATATGTCCGATTGTACCGATTTTTCTTCCTTTGTATTCTCCGCCTAAAGCATCACAAGAATCTTCGATTACCCAAAGGTTATATTTTTCGGCAAGTTCCGTAATTTTGTCTAAATCATAGCTATTGCCTAAAGTATGAGCTAAAAATATTACTTTTGTTTTGTCTGTTATTGCTTCCTCAATTTTATCAGCATCAATATTATATGTCCCAACTTCACAATCCACAAAAACCGGAATCATTCCATTCTGTATAATAGGATTAATTGTTGTAGGGAAGCCTGCTGCAACTGAAATAACTTCATCACCTTTTTTAAGAGCTTTATCACCCAATTTATATGATGTTAGAGCCGAAAAAGCAAGTAAATTTGCACTGGAACCTGAATTTGTAGATAATGCAAATTTTACTCCCATATATTTAGCAAATTTTTGTTCAAATTCTTTATTAAATCTGCCGGCAGTCAGCCACATATCAAGAGAAGCATCAATCATATTTAATAGTTCTTCTTCCCCTAATAATTTCCCGCTTGGCGGAATATAATCGAATTCACATTTTTTTCCGTATACTTCTTTATAATATTCTTTTGCAGCTTCTTTTACTTTATTACGTAATTCTTGTTCCATTTTATATTTTTCTCATATTCTCTAATTTGTTCAATTGTAAAACTATACATATCTATATCTTTTGTATAAAAATGCCGATACCATTCAACTGTATTTTTTATTGCTTCATTTGCTGTATAAGTTGGAGTCCAACCTAAAATATCGTGTGCTTTTTCAATATTTAACATTAAAAGATTAGCTTCGTGTAAATCATCTTTTTTGTGGACTACAACCTCACCTTTGCCATAAAATTCACAAACTTTTTTAGAAACTTCGGCAACATGCAAAACGCTTTCTTCATTTGGACCAAAATTAAAACTTTCTGCATACTTATGTCCGTATTCCAATAATTTTTGTCCGAGAAGTAAGTATCCAGATAATGGTTCCAAAACATACTGCCATGGTCTAACTGCAATAGGATTTCGTATTTCAATCGGAACTTGTTTATTTATCGAACGAATGCAATCCGGAATTAATCTGTCCTGCGCCCAATCGCCGCCGCCAATCACATTGCCGGCTCTGGCTGTTGCCATTGCCATAGAACTTTCATCCTGTAAAAATGAACGTCTAAATGAAGATGACATTATTTCTACACAACCCTTTGATGATGAATACATGTCATATCCGCCCATAGGCTCATCTTCTTTATATCCTCTCTCAATTTCCTTATTTTCATAACATTTATCTGTTGTAACATTTACAAATGCTTTAACAGAAGGACAACAATTCGCAATATCTAAAACATTTAAAGTTCCTATAACATTTGTTTGATATGTCAATATTGGTTCAGAATATGATAAACGGACAAGAGGTTGGGCTGCAAGATGAAAAACAATATCCGGTAAAAACTCCAGCATTGTTTTTTCTAATTTACGATCATCAAGAATATTACCAAATACTGATTTAGTAATTTTAGATTCTATATTTAATTCATTAAACATTGATGGAACCGTATTTGATTTAAGAGAATATCCGCAAACGTCTGCTCCTAATTTTGTAAGCCATAAAGCGAGCCAAGAGCCTTTGAATCCTGTGTGCCCCGTTAAAAAAACTTTTTTACCTTCATAAATATTATTAAACATTAGCGGCCTCTTTGTTATTAAGCCACTTAGCCCATGGTGTATTTCCCGTTAACCACATTTCTGTTAATTCTTTTTTATCTTTTAACGTATCCATTGGACGCCAAAAACCGTAATGTTTATACGCAGCCATTTGACCGTCATTTGCTAAACCTTCCAATGGGGCTCTTTCAAATACTACTGAATCATCACCTTCTGAAATATAATCAAATACTTGATGTTCACAAACGAAAAAACCTCCGTTAATCCAGTTTCCATCACCTTGTGGTTTTTCATGGAATGAAGTAATTTGATTATTTGAATTAATTGCAATAGCTCCAAATTTACCACTTGGTTGAACTGCTGTCATTGTTAAATATTTTCCATGTTCTTTATGGTATTTTACTGTTTCTGCAATATTTACATCTGAAACCCCATCTCCATAAGTTAGTAAGAACGGTTCATTCCCAACATATTTTTGAACTTTTTTAATTCTGCCGCCTGTCATAGTATTTTGACCGGTGTAAATAAGAGTTACCTTCCAGGGTTCAGTTCTGGTTTTGTGGACTTCAACTGTATTATTTTCCATATCAACTGTAATATCTGAATAACGATTGTAATAATTTACGAAATAATCCTTGATTACGTGAGATTTATATCCTGTTAGAATAATAAAATCGTTAAATCCATAATAAGAATAAATCTTCATTATATGCCAAAGAATTGGCTTACCACCGATTTCAACCATCGGTTTTGGTAACATTTGAGTTTCTTCGGATAGTCTTGTTCCTAAACCACCAGCTAATATTAATACTTTCATTTGCTTGCCTTTTCGCTTTTATAAACAGTTTATGTATCTCTATATTTAGTATCATTTATGTTTAAAATATGGAAA
>JAJQFK010000108.1 GCA_021201175.1 Candidatus Gastranaerophilales bacterium
AGCCTGCGCGCTTGAATTGGCGAAGTCCGGTTATGATGTTGCGATTAGTTATGCGGGAAACGAGGAAGCTGCAAATAAAACACTTGAAGAATTAAAAGCAATCGGGATTCAAGCTAAGGCATACAAGTTTAATGTTGCTGATAAAGAGGCATGTGCCCAAGCTGCCGAAGAAGTTTTGAATGACTTTGGAAGGATTGATGTATTAGTCAACAATGCAGGAATTACTCGTGATGGTTTATTTATGCGTATGAGCGCTGACAATTGGGAAGCTGTAATTAATACAAACTTAAACAGCGCATTTTATATGACTAATCCGATAATTAAAACAATGGTAAAACAAAGATGCGGTTGTATAGTAAACATGTCAAGTATTGTCGGACTAATGGGGAATGCGGGACAAGCCAATTATTCAGCTGCAAAAGCAGGATTAATAGGATTTACAAAATCTCTTGCAAAAGAGTTGGGTTCTCGCAATATAAGAATCAATGCAATTGCTCCGGGATTTATTCAAACCGACATGACAAAAAATCTTGATACTGAAAAAATAGCAGAGCATATTCCGTTAAAAAGATTAGGACAGGCGGAAGATATCGCTAAAACTGTTAAATTTCTTGCCGAAGATGCCCCGTATATAACCGGACAAGTTATAGGGGTTGACGGCGGTCTTGTAGTATAGCAAAGAATTTGCAAATTTCTTTGTAGATAGTATAATAAATTCATAACAATAAATAAGTATATTAGTTAAAAATGAGGTAGAAAAAATGAGTGACGTTCTAGAAAGAGTAAAAAAAGTAGTAGTAGAACAATTAAGTGTTGACGAAAGTGCTGTAACACCTGAAGCAAGCTTTACAGGTGATTTAGGTGCTGATTCATTAGATACAGTTGAATTAGTAATGGCTTTTGAAGAAGAATTTGGCTGCGAAATTCCTGATGAAGAAGCAGAAAAAATAGCAACAGTTCAAGATGCTGTAAATTATATAGAAGCTAATTCTTAATTGCTCCGGAGCTAAATAAATTAGTGTTATGAGGGGTTCTTGATGTATGCAGGTTCTCCTCATTGCATTATAACAGGTAAATTATAGGTGAAAATGATGAAAAAACGTGTAGTAATAACAGGTATGGGTGTTGTATCTCCTTATGGAGTCGGCTCAGATAAATTATGGAATAGTGTTATATCAGGAAAAAGCGCTATTTCAAGAATTGAGAATATGGAAGATATGAGCGGGCACACTGTATTAATCGGCGGTGAAATAAAACAATCAGTTTTTAATCCTATTGATTACTTTGAGCCTAAAGAAGCAAGAAGGCTTGATAAATTTTTACAATATGCAGTAGTTGCCGCAAGAGAAGCTGTTGAAGATTCAGGCATAAAAGATTCAGATATAGACCCTTACAGATTTGGTGTTATTGTAGGGTCTGCTGCAGGAGGTTTTCATACAATAGAAAACAGTTATGCTGCAATGCTGAAAAAAGGTCCGACAAAATGTTCTCCGTATACAATTCCTATGCTTATTACAGATATGTGCGCCGGCAGAATTTCTATGGAGTATAATGCCAGAGGAGTTAATAAAGCAGTTGTATCAGCATGTGCAACGGCTGCTCATTGTATAGGTGATGCGTACAGAACAATTGAATACGGCGATGCTGACGCTGTTATAGCCGGAGGAAGCGAAGCTGTAATATGTACAATCGGCTTAGGTTCATTTACGGCTGCAAAAACTCTTTCAAAGCGGAATGATGAACCGCAAAAGGCATCGCGTCCTTACGATAAAGACAGAGATGGCTTTGTTATGGCGGAAGGTGCCGGTGTTTTAGTATTAGAAGAATTAGAGCATGCTAAAAAGCGCGGTGCAAAGATATATGCTGAAATTATCGGGTACGGACAAACAGGTGACGCATTTGATGTTGTGGCGCCTCGTCCGGATGGTTCAAGCGCCGCAAAAGCTATGGAATTTGCTCTGAATGATGCAGGTATTAAACCCGAGGAGGTTCAATATATAAATACTCACGGTACAAGTACACATTTAGGAGATATTGCGGAAACTCTGGCAATCGCAAAAGTTTTTGGAGATAAATCTAAAAATCCTAATTTACGTGTAAGTTCTACAAAATCAGAAACAGGGCACATGCTTGGCGCATCAGGTGCCGCTGAATCTGTAATATGTATTAAATCTATTATAAACGGTATTGTTCCTCCAACAATTAATCTTGATAATTTAGATGAAGAAGTTGCGGATTTAAATTATGTTCCTAATAAAGCGGAAAAAATACCGGTTAATATAGCATTAACAAACTCATTTGGATTTGGCGGGCATAATGCTGTATTAATTTATAAAAAATATGAGTCGTAATATTACGAGATAGCTTTTAATAAAAAAACAGGTATTAGTGAGTAAATGTACCTGTTTTTTTTATTAAATTCATTTATAATAATTAATAACCGGCGGAAGGTCTGCAACAGATTAGATAATTTTGGAGATTTAAAATGTTTACTAAGAAATTGATATATTCTCTTTGTGTATTTTTTCTGATATCACAATGTTCATATTCTGAAGAACAAAGCTTAAGAAATATGTTTCAAAATAATGAAGCTGTGATATACGCATTAAATATAAGAACATTTAATGCAGATGATAAAAACGGAAATGATATAATAGAATTTTCACTGGGAGAAACGTCAGGAACATTCATAAACGCAATAGAAAGATTAGATGAATTAAAATCTCTCGGAATAAACACAATACATTTACTTCCTATAACTCCAACGGGAAAAATAAAAGCAATAGGCACGGCGGGCTCGTTATATGCAATAACAGATTTTACATCTATAAATACACAATTTTATGATGATAACAGTGAACTTTCATTAAAAGATCAGGCAAAAAAATTTATTCAAGAATGTCATAATCGTGGAATGAAAGTGATAGTTGATTTGCCCAGCTGCGGGGCGTATGACTTTTTTATTAACCGACCGGACTTGTTTTTAAAAGATGAAAACGGAGATGCATATATTCCGGCTGATTGGATGGATGTAAGATTATTTGATGTTCCTGATGACCATAAGCTTTTTCAATCAGACATCTATGTTTTACATAAATTATTTGTTAATTTTGTAATGGAACTTGGTGCAGACGGAATAAGGGCTGATGTTGCAACAATAAAACCTTTCATCTTTTGGAAGGAATTAATATCGTATACAAGAACAAAGAATAAAGATTTTCTGTTTTTAGCGGAAGCCTCTGAAAGCTGGACACAACCGGCAAGTGAAAAGGCATACTTTACAGATTATAAAAAACTTTTAGAAGCGGGGTTTGACGGATATTACGGAGATTATTTTGATTTAAAAAATTGGAATACTATGGATAAACTTACTGAATCAGTTGAAAATCGACAGAAAATTTTAAAGAAATATCCGGAGAAAAAATCAGTAATCGGAAGTTTTGAAACGCATGACGTAATAAGTCCGCTTCTAACCGGCGGTGAAAATTTTTCTAAAATGATAATCTGGCTAAATGCAACACTTCCTTTAAATCCGTATTATGTAGACGGTTTTTTACAGGCGGATGATTATATATATCAATATTCCAACAAGCGCGCTTCTGAGACTTATACAGATGATTCATATTATTATGTACATCAAGGACAGATAGACATATTCAATTTTTCAAGAAAACCGGGAAGTGAATCTAATATTTTAGTAGAAGAACACAAACAGGCAATTGAACTAAGGAATAATTTTTTAGATTCTGTTACAATGGGGGATTTTATTCCGCTGAATACGAATAACAATCGAATTTTTGCATATCAGCGAACTTATAAAAATAAATCCGTAGTTGTAATAATAAATAGAAATATGGTTAATTCGGAGGAAGTCAAAGTTAATATAAAAAATATCAAAAGAAAATCCAAAATTAACTACATCAAAAATGTTCAAAATATAAAAGTGAAAAATTCTGTTTATAATTCAAAAATGAGAGCCGCTGAAATAGTAATTTTGACGATTGAATAGTATTTTCAGACGTTTTTCTCATTAATTTTTGTTAAAGCTATTGCAAAAACTTGAAATATAAGTATAATAGTCATTGTAATACAATAGGAGGTTCACAATGAACAAAGAAGAATTAGTAAAAGAAGTTGCAAAAAAAGCAAAAGTTTCACAAAAAGCTGCAGCTGATGTTTTAGTTGCTACAATTGATACTGTACAAAAAACTGTAGCTAAAGGTAAGAAAGTTACATTAGTAGGTTTTGGTACATTTGAAGCACGTAAAAGAAAAGCAAGAACAGGACGTAATCCTCAAACCGGTGCTTCAATTAAAATTGCTGCAAAAACAGTTCCGGCTTTTTCAGCAGGTAAAAAGTTTAAAGACGCTGTAAAATAATAGTAAACTTTTCAACAAAAGAACCGTCATGTAATTGGCGGTTTTTTTATACATAATTTTGTGTAATAACACACATACCTGAAATAATTTTGTTGGGGTAGAAACCCCAACACTACTATTTTTAGAAAAATAATACTTTATTGAGGTGATAATTTTAGGATATTCTTTAATGTTTTCCGGATTTAATATGAAATGAATATGATCGGGTAAAACGCATATCGCAATAATTTCAAAATTAAAAAATTGTTTTGCATTTTTAAATGATTGTCTTAACAGTTCAATATTATTAGTAAAAATATTTCTTCTATTATAGGCAACGATAATTATATGAACAAGGCTATTTTGTATAAAAACACGTTTATAATTCATATTTTTATATTACAATAAAAAATTTGTTGGGGTAGAATGACCAACAGATTGTAACTATTGTACCAGACTTCTTATGATTGACGGGTGGGAAGTAAAAGACGATTATCCGTTATTATAATTGCGGCTCTATATATGTTAATAAGATTTATATTCCCAGAAACATTCTTGTATTAATATTGGAATTGATTTTTAGCAGTATTTTT
>JAJQFK010000024.1:0-4378 GCA_021201175.1 Candidatus Gastranaerophilales bacterium
GGTGATTTCCAATCTCGGTGTTAAAAATGTTATTGTTGTCCATGGCAAAGATGGCATGGATGAGGCTTCTTTAGTTTCTGAAACATATATTTCAGAAGGCAGAAACGGAATCATAAAAGATTATTTAATAACTCCTGATGATTTTGGATTAAAAAGATGTAAACGTGATGATATTCAAGGCGGCAACGCGTTAGAAAATGCCCGAATTATTAAAAATATTTTTAACGGACAAGAACAAGGTGCAAAAAAAGATATTGTTATTCTTAATTCCGGCCTGGCATTTTATACTTTCGGCAAAACAAATTCTATTAAAAATGGGATTGAACTTGCAAAAATAATAATCGATTCCGGACTTGCCCTTGATAAATTAAATAAATACATACAAATTAGTAATGGTGAGTAAATGAATATTTTAGAACAAATAGTTGAAAAAACAAAATTACGGATAGACAAATTAAAAAGCAGCGTTAATGTCAATGAATTAAAAGATTCTGCTTCTAAAATACACGGCGGGGCATTTTCTTTTGAAGAAGCGCTAAAAACAGAAGATATTTCATTTATTTGCGAGATAAAAAAAGCCTCTCCCTCAAAGGGGATTATTGCCGGATATTTTCCGTATATAGATATAGCGAAGGAATATGAACAAGCAGGCGCAAGTGCTATTTCTGTATTAACAGAGCCTGATTTCTTTCTTGGAAGCTGTGAATATTTAAAAGAAATTTCTAAAACGGTTAATATCCCTCTTCTTAGAAAAGATTTTATTATAGATGAATTGCAAATTTATGAATCAAAAATAATAGGTGCTAATGCGATTTTATTAATATGTTCACTGTTGGATGAAGAAACTCTTAAAGATTACATAACAATTGCAGATTCTCTGGGCTTATCCTGCCTTATAGAGGCGCATAATGAAAACGAAATTCAAAAAGCAATAAAATCAAAAGCAAGAATAATCGGTGTAAATAACAGGGATTTAAAAACATTCAATGTTGATATCCAAAATAGTATTAATTTGAGGAAATTAGTTCCGCCGGATATATTGTTTGTGTCAGAAAGCGGAATAAAAACAAAAGAACAAATTGATGAATTAAGACAAAATAATGTAAATGCGGTTTTAATAGGCGAAACATTTATGAAATCAAAAGATAAAAAACGAGAACTTGCAATTCTTAAAAACGGAGTACAATAAATGAAAATTAAAATATGCGGACTCCAAACAATAGAGGATATACATATTATTAATGAAACTAATCCCGATTTCGCAGGATTTATTTTTGCTTCAAAAAGTAAAAGAAAAATATCATACAATCAGGCATTTATAATGAAACAAGAGTTGAAACCGAATATTAAAGCAGTAGGAGTATTTGTTGATGAAGATATCAAAAATATATTTGAACTTTTAAATTATAACATTTTGGATTATATACAGCTCCACGGGCATGAAGATAATGACTATATTGAAAAACTAAAAATAAAGATTCCGGTAATAAAAGCATTTTGTGCTGATGAAAATCTGGAAGAAAAAATTAATCAAACAAAAGCTGATTATGTTTTAATCGATTCAAAAACAGAAAATCAATTTGGCGGAACAGGTAAAACCTTTGACTGGAATTTAATACCGGATAAATACAAGAAAAAAATTTTTCTCTCAGGCGGTCTTAATTCTGAAAATATACTCAATGCAATTGATATAGTAAACCCGTACTGCGTTGATATAAATAGCGGAGTTGAAACGGCGGGTAAAAAAGATAAAAATAAAGTTATAGAAATAATGCGGAAAATAAAAGGATATAAAGATGAGTAAAACAAAATTCGGACAATTTGGAGGACAGTACATTCCTGAAATTTTAATGACCGAAATAATTAATTTAGAAAAAGCCTATGAACATTATAAAAATGATGAAAAATTTAACCGTGAATTGAACGATTTATTAATAAATTATGCCGGACGACCCTCAATGTTGTATTTTGCAAAGAACATGACAGAAGATTTAGGCGGCGCAAAAATATATTTAAAAAGAGAAGATTTGAATCACACAGGTTCGCATAAAATAAATAATGTACTCGGTCAAGCGCTTCTGGCAAAATATATGGGAAAAAAACGAATAATAGCAGAAACCGGAGCCGGACAGCACGGAGTGGCAGCCGCAACGGCAGCAGCATTACTGGGGTTAGAATGTGAAATTTTTATGGGGCGAGAAGATACCCTCCGGCAGGCTTTAAATGTTTACAGAATGGAATTGCTAGGCGCTAAAGTCAATGCTGTAAAATCAGGAACTGAAACTTTAAAAGATGCTGTAAATGAAGCTATGAGAGAGTGGGCAAACCGGACGGAAGATACACTGTATGTATTGGGTTCAGTGATGGGTCCTCACCCATTTCCGACGATTGTAAGGGATTTTCAGAGCATTATAAGCAAAGAAGCTCGCACACAGATACTTGAACTTGAAGGAAAACTGCCAAATGTTGTGATGGCTTGTGTCGGCGGCGGCAGTAATGCAATGGGGATATTTTATAATTTTATTAACGACAAAGATGTTAAATTAATAGGGTGTGAAGCAGCCGGATTAGGTATTAATACAGATAAACACGCTGCAACCGTAGCTAAAGGCAGAACCGGTATTTTTCACGGAATGAAATCATTATTTTGTCAGGATGATAACGGACAAATATCTCCTGTATATTCTATATCTGCGGGCTTGGATTATCCGGGGATAGGGCCTGAGCATGCATATCTCAATGAAACAAAAAGAGCAAAATATGTTCCGATTACAGATGAAGAAGCAGTGGAAGCGTTTGAATATTTGTCAAAAAAAGAAGGAATCATTCCGGCAATAGAAAGCGCGCATGCTGTCGCTTATGCTAAAAAAATTGCTCCCTCTATGAAAAGAGATGAAATAATAATAATCTGTCTTTCCGGCAGAGGAGATAAGGATGTTGCGGCAATAGCAAAATACAGAGGAAGGATAATAAATGAGTAATATATATAAAGCATTTGAAAAAGGTAAGGCATTTATAGGATTTCTAACAGCGGGCGACCCCGATTTAGAAACAACAAAAGAATGTATTTTTGCTATGGAACAAGCCGGAGCCGATTTAATAGAAATAGGAATCCCCTTCTCTGACCCGATTGCAGAGGGTATAGTAATCCAGAATGCGAATATAAGAGCATTAAATAGCGGAACAAACCTTGATAAAATTTTTAAGCTTGTAAAAGAAATCAGAGAAAAAACAAGTATTCCGCTTGTGTTTTTAACTTATATAAATCCTGTTTTTAATTACGGTTATGAAAGATTTTTCAAAACATGCAATAATATCGGCATTGACGGACTTATTATACCGGATCTTCCGTTTGAAGAAAGAAGTGAAATACAAGAAATTGCAGAGAAATATAATGTAGATATTATATCTCTAATTGCCCCCACTTCAAATGACCGGATAAAGGAAATTGCAAAATCGGCAAAAGGATTTGTTTATGTAGTATCTTCAATGGGAGTAACCGGTGTAAGAAAAGAGATTACAACAGATGTAAAATCAATTGTAAAATTAGTAAAAGAAACAACGACCACACCGTGCGCGATAGGTTTTGGAATCAGTACTCCGGAACAGGCAAAACACTTTTCACAAATAGCTGACGGGGTAATAGTAGGGAGCGCAATTGTAAAAATAATTGAAAAATATGGGAAATCTGCCCCCCGTTATGTTCAAGATTATGTTAAACAAATGAAAGAAGCTATACAAAGAAACAGCCTTATTTAAGGCTGTTTCTTATAATACTAACTAATTATGCTTCATCTATTGTAAATGTATTATCAACATTATATTGTGTCGTAGTTGCCTTAGAACCGTCAGCATTTCGTGAAGTTTGTACAACTCTTAAATCTCCGTTGCCGTCGGAAACCATTCTCATGTAATCTATACTTGAATCCTCATTTACGCGGGTATAAAGCCCCGTTTCATTATCCAACGTATAACCGCTGGCTTGTATTATTGTATCATAAGCCGAAATTGTATCTTGACTAATGTCATTTGCATTACCGGTATGAACAGTTTCATAACCGGCAACACCTGTATAATATTTACCATTATCTTTACTGACATTGACTTCGCCAACGCTCCATGTACCATTATCCATCTGTTGAAAGAGTGACACTAATTCCTCATGATTACTAAAGTCCTTAATTCCTCCAATACTACCATGTTCATCATTATCACTTGAACGAGAATAACTAATTCTTGTGTTGTTAATTCCATCTGTCATAACTTTCTCCTTTTTTGTAACTAAGTTTTATATCGGCAAATTTGGGGGGGGGGGGGGGGGGGTGGGGGGGGGGGGGGGGGGGGGGGGGGGGGGGGTGGGGGGGGGGGGGGGGGGGGG
>JAJQFK010000024.1:4388-4951 GCA_021201175.1 Candidatus Gastranaerophilales bacterium
AAAATAAACATTTACCCCCATAAAAAAATCTTTTTGGTTTAAATTCCCCTGGCAAAACAATCTACATTTTTTTCAACAACTTTTATATCGGGCAAAAATTCCCCCCCCCCTTTAGGATTTTTGGAACTTTTGTTACAAAAATTCATATTTGTGAAAAACGAATAATCTGATTAGAAGTGCAACACCTTGATAGGAAAATTTCGGAAGTTATATAGCAAATTCCATCAATCAATCCAGAACTGTCACACTGAACTTGTTTCAGTGTCTATTAATTAGTAGATTCCGAAACAAGAGTTCGGAAGGACGTTATTACTAAGATTTAATAATATTTAGTGGAATTTGCTATATAACTCCCAAAATTTCGGTGTCGGATTGTATAAGAAAACAGCCGGCATGCCGGCTGATAAATGAATATTGTATTTAATTATTGGGAAAAAGTTATTCGCCCAATACCTTTTCTACCTTGAGAAGTCGTTCTTCAAGTTCTTTATTCTTTTTCTCAAGCTGCTTGTTTTGTGTTTCAAGCTCCGTAATTCTTTTATCTAATCCGCATACTTTTGCGG
>JAJQFK010000087.1 GCA_021201175.1 Candidatus Gastranaerophilales bacterium
CTTCTGAACTTCGACAATTCATTCTTTCTAAAATTTTTTTATAAATATTGTCATCATCCAACAATTTAATAACCTGTTGATAGACATCATTTTTTTCTTCTTTTGAATTGTTATTAAGCTCTTGTGCAGCTTCTTGTATTTTTTTCTGCGCAAAGGCTCCCATTGTACTCTTCATAAAAAAAGACTTAGCTAAAAGTGTATGAATATTCGCTCCAAAGGTATCATTTTTATTTGAATCAACCACTGTATTACCATTTTTATTTCGTGCAAGCAATACTACATTATTACTTGGCATATCTGATAAAATAAAAGGTGAATGTGTTGTAAATATTAAATTTATTTTTCTTTCTGAATTTGGCATAATTATATTGTCAAAAATATCTTTTATGTAATATACCATTTTCCTTTGCCACTCAGGATGCCAACTTAAATCTATTTCATCAAACAGAAAAACATTTGTTTCATATTCATTTTCTAATCCAGCTGCACAGTAATAAACATCAGCAAAAAATCTTAGGATTCTTTGTTCTCCTGTGCTAAGACTCATAAAATCATAAAAATTCTTGTCATTTTCCATATACAGATTTTTGCTTATTCCCTTTAATGCCTCGATCTCTGTTATATATGGTTCGTTTATATCCTCAAAATTTACTGGTTCTTTTAATTGTATAATTTTTCCTTTTAATAATTCATAGTAATCACGTAGGAAGTCTTTTTTTGTTTGCTTTGCTTCATAATCAATATATGCCGTTAACATATTCTTAAGCCGTTCGCTGTCATTATTATTTGGTAATTTTGCATCAATTTTAAATAACCCATTTGGAATAGGTCTTTGTCCAAAAAGAACATTATTAAATCTTGTATAAATTCTTAATCTTGCCTCTCTGGTCAGTTTTTTCGGCATACAATCAGAGGTTTCTCCATTTGCTTTTATTCCAATAGTATCTTTTATTTTGTATTCTAAATTTTTTTCAATTTCATAATTTTCAATTAGATTAAATATTTCGCCAAGAGTGTATGCTAAGAAAAGTGTTGGCAATATATCTTCCAATAAACAGTCTATTCTTTCATTTAAATAAGAGTTATTTTTAATCTTAGTTCTTATAATTTGGATTTTTTCACCAAGTAAAGATATAATAGGATAAACCCCATCCATTGGAGTTTTATTTTTTATTCTTTCATAAGCCCAACCTAAAGCTTCGTAAATATCTAAATAAGGACTGTATTTATTAAAAAGAAGTCTTTTTTCTTCTGTAAAAATCTTTAACTTATTCTTTTTATTAAATTCGTATATTTCAATTAAATTTCTAACGGTATCATAGAGTCTAAACCTGTCATAATAGAAATAATTATTTAATTTTATTTTTGAAATATCCTCAATTCCGTTCCAACGAGTAAAATCAACTGGTGTAGAATCATCTTTTCGGTAAAAAGGTTGGAATTTTGCAGCATTGATTTTGGTTGTAGATTGGTCAAGTTTTCTTTTTCTGAATAAATATTTGGAGTTTGGAACATCATGATATTCTGCGTTAATAACGTCATTTTCTTTTGTCTTTAATTCAATCTCTATATCATTTATGCAATTATCTGAACAATATGCAGAAAATTTTCCATTTAACTTGATAATTAAACAAAATTTACAATTTTTAGGGATTTCATTATCATCATATTCATTTTCATCATAGAAGCTTGTATTATGGCAGAGCGAAATATTACGCAAAATAGAACTTAATGCATTAATAATATTACTTTTACCACTCCCATTTTGCCCTATTAAAGTCATTATATTAAGATTTTTACCGAAAATATTTAAACAGTCAGGTCTTTCTTTAAGGATAATCTTAAATTTTCCATTTTTGCATTCTTGTTGACTTCTAATTCCCTTATATGAAGAATTTAAAGTAATTTCAAAATTCTTAAGATTTTTATATCCATCTATCCATAAATATATTAATTCCATTTTAATTATTCACTTCCTGCTTTTTAAACTGCATTTCATAAAGAGCTTTGTATTGTCCGTTTTCAATAGACATAAGTTCTTTGTGATTTCCAAGTTCGACCAATTGACCTTCATTGATAACCGCAATTCTATCAGCATTTTTGATTGTTGACAATCTGTGTGCAATTACAAATACGGTTTTATCTTTCATTAGATTATCAATAGCTTTTTGAACAATGGCTTCGGATTGATTATCCAATGCTGAAGTTGCTTCGTCAAGTATTACAATTGGAGCGTTTTTGATAAATGCTCTTGCAATGGCAATTCTTTGTTTTTGTCCGCCTGACAATAAAACTCCTCTTTCGCCGATATATGTTTTAAGCCCTAAATCTAAATCATTTATAAAATCGGTTAAACAGGCATTAGCGATTGCAGCGTTCAGTTCTTCTTTTGTTGCATCTGGTTTCCCCATTAAAATATTTTCTTCAATAGTGCCTGCAAATAAAAAGTTGTCCTGTAGTACAATCGCTATATTATTCCTAAGGGATTCAATTTTATAATCCGAAATATCGATTCCGTCTGCTTTTATTGAACCTTTTTTAATTTTATAAAACCTCGGAATAAGGTTTACTATTGTAGATTTGCCGCCCCCTGAATTTCCAACAAGAGCAAGGGTTTCGCCTTTTTTGACTTCAAAACTGATATTTTTTAATACAGGCTTATTCTTTTTGTACTCAAAACTGACATTATCGAATTGAATACCTGTATTCAAGTTTTTAAATTCAAGTGCATCTTTTTTATCAATAATATACAAAGGAGCTTCCAAATTTTTCATAACTCTTTCAACTGCCAGTAAAGCTGTTTGCATACTTTTAACATTACCGCCCAAACCTTTAATCGGAGTATATAGCATAATCAGTGCGGTAATAAATGAAACAAAATTCCCGCCTGAAATTGCCCCTGTTTGAATTAAGTGGCTCCCGTATCCAATGGCAAAACCTATGCCGACAGATACAATAACATGCATAATTGGTGAAATAGAGCCTGTGCGCTGTGTAATTTTTATTTTTAATCTAAAAAGATTATCCAGCTGCTGAGAGAATTTTTTATTTTGCAGGTTATATAAATTAAACGCCTTAATAACTTTGCTTCCGTTGTATGCTTCATTATATGAAGTGATTATAACTGCATTTTCAGACTCTGATTTATTTGTAACCGATTTAATTCTTGATTTCACTCTGCTTAACGGAACAACCGCAAGGGCTAACATTAAAATAGCTATTATTGAAAGCTGCCAGGAGTTATATATTAAGACCCCGATAAGCGATATTGACGAAAACACCCTTGATATAACAAGTTTAATGCTTCCCAATAAACCGTTACAGGCTAAATCTGCATCATTATTAAAACGTTTTAGAGCTTCACCGGAAGTTTTCTCGTCAAAAAAATTTGAGCTTTTGTGCATAAGTTTATTATATAAAGTCTTTTTTAAATCATTGCTTACTTTAAAAGTAACCCAATCATTCATATATGCAGAAGCATAATTCAATAATCCCTGTGTGGAGGTAAACAGAATAATTAATAAGGGAATATACCACGGTGACTGCATGGATTTTTCAACCATTACTATATCCATATACGGCTTTAGCGATAAAGCAATGACTGCATCAAGACAGCCGATAGGTATCGCCAAACCTAAAGCAATAGCGGTTCGTTTCCAATATGGTTTCACAAACGGAAAAATTTTTCTGTAATTATTAATTGTTTCGTTATTTTTTATAAAATTCATTATTGTTTCTCATTGGTTTTTCCAGTAGGTTTACTGTTTTTAAATAATTTATCTTTTTAAATTATTTACCTGCATTTGGGTCACTAACAGAATTTTTTAAAGCTTTTAGCACGCAGTCTGTTTCCCTGCATTCATACTTTAAATCGGTCATATTTAATACGTAAGGGCAATATTTACCTTCACTGTGATGACAGAAACCATCATCTAAATTGTTTTCAATAGGACAAATCTTACATTTATCTTTGTTGCACATATTTTGGACAAAAAGAAATGTTATATCTAAATTTATTGGCAAACAGCCGGAAGCTCCAAATGCCTCTTTATTATAAATATCTCTGACAAATTCAGACGAATTAAATTTAGCGGAGTCTTTTTGAGTATGCTTAGTATATTCATCATCCCATAAACATTTTGCAAATTCTTTATTATTATTGTAAACATCTCCCGGAAGTTCTAATTTTTCTTTTTGCTTTTCAAGTATTTGATAGTTTTTTTCTCCTATAACAACCTTAAAGCATTCAGACAAAAAAGGGTGGTATAAATAATCCCTTAAAACGCACCATAAACGTTTTGATTTAAATCTGCGGTTATCAAAGTTATATTTATTATCATTTTTTCTAAAGCCGGAAAGCTCGGACAGATTGGTTTGAAGAAACTCCATAATTCTTTCTTCATTAATACTTTTTCTATTACTTTTTCCGATATAATAAGTATTTTTATCAAGCTCTTTAGCTATTTTGTCGATATTATTATCCTGTTTAAGTATATTTTTAAATTCATTTGTTATTAAATATTTCAAAAATATGTAAATACTTACTGTATCAGCCGCCATACATCTGGACTTAAAACCTATATATTTTTGGGAGCCTGTAAATTCATAATTCTTTAGATAGTTCTTGTTTCCTAAATAATCTGTTTGATCCTTTGTCAGTTCACCGTTTTCAGGTTTAGGAACAGCTAAACAAAAAGATATCTTGGGTTCGTTAATATTTTCGTTATTTTCCTCATCTTCATATTTTTTTGCCTTTTTCTTTTCTGTTTTCTCACAAATTATAAAATATTTTTTGAACCAGTCATCAAATGAACTATTATAGTTTAAAAATCCATTACTGCGATTTTTAATGAAATCATTAACCAAATACGAAACCGTATAACCGCCAAGTTTAAAAATCGTTCTATAATCGCTTTGCCGATTGAAAATATATAGT
>JAJQFK010000081.1 GCA_021201175.1 Candidatus Gastranaerophilales bacterium
AAGAAAAGAAAGAAACTTTAGACAAAGGGTTATTTAAAACAAAAGAAAATGTCTCACTCCGGCAGGCGCAAATACTTAGTAAATTAGAAGAAGTAAAAGAAACAACATTAATTGAGTTTGAAAAAGAAGTAAAGACAACAAGAGCAACAATCATAAAATTAAAAGATAAAGGATTTGTTGATATTATCGAAAAACCGGTATACAGAAATCCGCTGAATATATTTAAACAAACTGAAAAGGATGAATTTCCAAGTCTTTCCGAAGAACAAGAAAATGCTTATAAAATAATTTCGGATAAAATAGATTCAGGACAAAATGCCCCCATACTCATAAACGGAATTACAGGTTCAGGAAAGACTGAAATATATTTTAAAGCTGTTAAAAAGGTTCTTGATAAAGGTAAAAATGTGCTTTTTCTTGCGCCGGAAATAGCATTGGCTTCCCAATTAACAATAAGGTTTATGAAACGATTTAATCCTGATGAAATTGCCATCTGGCACAGTAATATATCGGAAGGCGAAAAATATGATGTTTGGAACAAGCTTAGAAATAATGAAATCCGAATAATAATAGGTGCTCGTTCCGCAGTATTCGCCCCCTTGAACAATATCGGGCTTATTATTATAGATGAAGAACACGAAAATACTTATAAACAGACTTCGCCTGCTCCAAGATATGATGCAAGAACTGTTGCGGAAAAATTATGCGAAATTAATAATGCTTCATTAATAAAAGGCAGCGCAACTCCCGATATAAGTTCTTATTATAAAGCATTGGAGTCAAATAATTTAATTGTATTAAAAAACAGATTCAACAATATTAATCTAGCTAAAGTTACCTTGATTGATATGCGTGAAGAATTTTATAGGGAATCAAGAAGTATTTTTTCTAATACAATGGTAAATACAATAAAAAATACCTTGAATGACAAAAAACAAGTTTTACTTTTAATGAACAGACGGGGGTTTTATACCGGCATTCAATGCAAAACTTGCGGCGAGGTTATTAAATGTCCTAATTGTGATATTCCTTTGATATATCACTCATCGGATAAAACAATAAAATGCCATTGGTGTAACTATACAAAACCGCTTCCCGAGTTGTGTCCTTCTTGCGGTTCTCCTGAATTAAAAATGAGCGGTGCCGGTACACAAAGAATAGAAACAATTACGCAGAAATTATTTCCTTCCGCAAAAATAGAAAGAATAGATTCTGATGTATTAAATTCCAAAACAGGGTATATTGAAATATTAAACAGATTCCAAAATCATGATATAGATATACTAATCGGAACCCAGATAATTGCAAAAGGTCTTGATAATAAGAATGTAACCCTTGTAGGAGTTATAGATGCGGATATAAGTTTTTCACTGCCGGATTACCGTTCGTCGGAACGCGGTTTTCAATTGTTAATGCAGGCGGCAGGACGTTCCGGACGCGGGGAATTTGACGGAAAAGTTATATTCCAAACCTATAATCCGGATTTATATGCGATAAAGAATGCAAAATCACAGGATTATTTAAGTTTCTATAAAAATGAAATAACACGGCGGGAAATGTTTAATTTCCCCCCGTTCTGCCAGATTATAAAAATAGTTATTTCTTCAAATGAGGAAGAACGTGCCGCAATCTGTGCTTATGAAATAGCCGAAAAACTTAAATCAAAAATTTCACAGCTCAATTTGTCAGAATATCTTGAAGTAAAAGGCTCAATGAAATGCATTATGCATAAAATTAACTCTGAATACAGGTTTCAGGTAATAATAAAAAATAAAATCAGCAAAAAGGGTCAATATTTTATATGTACTTTTTTCAAAAATATATCAGCTGCAAATGATATAAAGATTATAATAGATATTGACCCGATTGATGTTATATAGTTTTTTGTTTGATTAATGAATCACCTGTCATTTCTTGAGGCTTTTTAATACCCATAATGTCTAACACGGTTGGTGCTATATCGCAAAGCGCTCCGGTTTCTTTTAGTTCTGTTTTACCCGCATTTATCACAAATAAAGGTACAGGATTGGTAGTATGAGCAGTATACGGCGCATGTGTTATTTTATCTTCCATACACTCTGCATTACCGTGGTCGGCGGTAAGAACAACCGCAACATTATTTTCATTCGCTTTCTTAATTATTTTACCGACACATTCATCTACTGTTTCACATGCCTTAACAGCTGCTTCCATTACGCCTGTATGCCCTACCATATCAGGGTTAGCAAAATTTACAAGAATAAAACCATAATCTTTATTATCTATTGCCTTTAAAACTTCATCACAAACTTGATATGCACTCATTTCAGGCTGTAAATCGTATGTTGCAACTTTTGGAGAATTTACCAGAACTCTTGTTTCAAGTTTGTTAGGTGCTTCAACTCCGCCGTTAAAGAAAAATGTAACGTGTGCGTATTTTTCTGTTTCTGCGGTTCTAAATTGTTTTATGCCGTTTTTATCAAGAACTTCACCTAAAATATTATTAAGTTTTTGAGGCTCAAATGCAACCGGAAATGGGAAGGTAGCGTCATATTGAGTAAAAGTAACATAATAAATATTCTTTCTTACGGCTTTTCTGTTAAATCCGTCAAATTTTTCAAAATTTATTGCCTTTGAAATTTCTCTTGCTCTATCGGGGCGGAAATTAAAGAATATTACCGCGTCGTTATCTTCTATTCTTGAGTTTGGAACATTGATAACAGTAGGTTCAACAAATTCATCAGTAATATCTTTTTCATAAGAAGCTTTAACTGCTTCAACTGCGGAATCAGCCTTATTACCTTCACCGAGAATTAACATATTATATGCTTTTTCGACTCTTTCCCAGCGGTTATCTCTGTCCATAGCATAGTATCTTCCGGAAACAGAAGCTATAGGAGGAAGTCCAGACTCTTTCAATTTTGTTTCAATAGTTTCTAAAAATCCAACTGCACTTTTCGGCGGTGTGTCGCGCCCGTCTAAAAAAGCGTGCAAATAGACTTTTTTAAGTCCTTCCCGTTTTGCAAATTCTATTAAAGCCAAAATATGATCCAATGAGGAGTGAACTCCGCCTGTTGATACAAGACCGAACATGTGAAGTGATGAATTATTTTCTTTAACATGCGCTGCCGCATTTAGAAATTTTTCGTTTTTAAAAAATTCACCTTCTCTAATTTCTTTGTTGATTTTAGTTAATTCCTGATAAACAATTCTTCCGGCGCCGATATTTAAATGACCTACTTCCGAATTTCCCATTTGCCCTTCAGGCAGACCTACATGCTCTCCGTCTGCATAAATTTGAATATTGGGTTCTTCTTTATACAGTCTGTCTATATTTGGCGTGTAAGCAGTTTTTGTAGCATCTTTAGGGCAATCCTGACTTATGCCCCAACCGTCCATTATACAAAGTAATACTCTATTTGTCATTTTTTTTCCCTCTTTTTTATACATATAATAATATTATTATCCGATATAAAAAAAAGATTTAAAGTACCAATAATGCATAGCAAACTCCAAAATTAAGTCTTTCCAACTATATTTTAGAGTAAAAGCATTATTATTGCTCGCTATGCCCTTTTTTTATTAATTTTATCTCGGACAGTTATGGAAACAAGTTCAGTGTGACAGTTCCGGATATGATTGATGGAATTTGCTATATAATTCCCCAATTATCACATTTTTTGTTCGCATTATAAAACCATACTAATCACACTAAAGATTTAGCTGCGGCACAAAGTACGTGCAATTTCTTATTATCTTTAGAAATAGTATTTATAAGTGTATGTATTTCATTGAGTAATTCTTCATTTGTTTTAATATTGTCATTTACAAAAAGCTCATACAGTTCCACTTTTAATACAGAGGCGATTTTTTCCAAATTTTCCGCTGTAGGATAGTTCTTCCCCGTTTCAATTTTACTTATACTAATAGTATCGATTCCTATAATTTCAGCCAGTTTTTCCTGTGTAATTTTTCTGATTTTACGGTAATATTGAATTCTTTTCCCTAGAATTTTCTTTGGATCCATACACCCTCCTAAGACATAATTTTGAAATAATTAACTTTTAAATTTAATAAATTTAAAATACTAATTATTGATAAATTAGCTTTTAAGATATATAATATTTTTAATGTTAATTATGGAGGGTACTATGGACTATAACAAACTTGGTAATAAACAAAATAAAAAAAATGCATTTACACTTGTAGAAGTTTTAATTACTCTGGTTATAATCGGAATAATTGCAGCCGTGACCGTTCCGACACTTATGGCTAATTACAGGAAACAAGAAGTTTCTTCAAGATTAAAAAAGTTTTATTCTAATCTTTCAAATGCCGTTAGGCTTGCTGAAATTGATAATCCGGGATTTATGAAGTCAACATTGAGCGGAGGAAATTATTCTAGGAATAATTTTGATGAATGGTGGAATGATACAATAGGCAAATACATGCCCGTGACAAAACAAATAAATTCAACATACGAGGCTAAATCTCCAACTGATGGAGGAAGTGATACACCTTCTTTTCTTTATGTTTTTAATGACGGTACTGCGATTATTGGTATTCGTAATTATGGACCAAGCTCTGTTAGTTTTTATTATGATATAAATGGTGAAAAAAACCCTAACACAAGAGCACGGGATATATTCCAATTCCATATCCAACAGTATGATAAGAAAGCAGAAGGAATCCATTGGACAAAAGTATGTGCAGGAGATTCATGCAGCCGAAATTATTCAAGAGAAACTGCACTAAAAAATTGTGAAGTCTACGGGGCCAGCAAATGTGCACAATTAATCCAAATGGACGGATGGGAAATAAAAGACGATTATCCGTTAGGAATTTAAGAATATTATATAAACTTACATTTTTTGATTAAAAGCGGATAAATTGCTGTAATAAAAAATCCGTGAAAGAAGTAAAGAATAAAAAGTATAAATTTTGAACTTGAATGG
>JAJQFK010000191.1 GCA_021201175.1 Candidatus Gastranaerophilales bacterium
GGCTATTACAGCGTTGTTGATTTGAATTAATTTAAGGACTTAAAACAAAAAATGCCCCTTGAAAAGGAGCATTCTTTGTTGAAAATTATTACTTAATTATTTTAAAGAATAATTTTTTGGTTTTGGACCTGCATTAACTATTTCTTTAGGCATATTCGGGTATTTAGAAGCGAAGTTATCTGCAAACATTTGAGCAAGTTTGTTAGCCTGTTCATCGTAAGCAGCTTTATCTGTCCACATACCGCGTGCATCAAGCTTTTCATCAGGAACATTCGGGCATGAAACCGGATAATCAACATTGAATACATCATGATGTTTAAATTCAACATTATCAAAAGAACCGTTTAATGCTGCTGTAACCATAGCTCTTGTATAAGCAAGTTTCATACGTTTAGCGCCTGAAGAAGCACTTCCGCCAGCCCATCCGGTATTAACAAGATATACTTTTGTTCCGTATTTTTCAAGTTTTTCACCTAACATTTCAGCATAAACAGAAGCATCCATCGGCATAAACGGTTCGCCAAATAAAGTTGAGAATGTAGGTTGAGGTTCTGTTACGCCGCGTTCTGTACCTGCTAATTTAGAAGTAAATCCCGTAACAAAGTGATACATAGCTGCGTTCTTATCAAGTCTTGAAATAGGAGGCAATACACCGAATGCATCAGCTGTCAGGAATACAACAACTTTAGGGATTCCGCCTTTAGAAGGTATTTGAGCATTATTAATATAATCTATAGGATATCCGACACGTGTATTTTCTGTTAGACTTCCGTCTGCAAAATCAAATTCGCGTGTTTCAGGATTCATAACAACATTTTCAACCAGAGAGCCGAATTTAATAGCATTATAAATATCCGGTTCATTTTCAGCAGAAAGGTTGATACATTTAGCATAACATCCGCCTTCAAAGTTAAATACACCATCAGGTGACCAACCGTGTTCATCGTCACCGATTAATTTACGAGCCGGATCGGCAGACAATGTTGTTTTACCTGTTCCAGAAAGTCCGAAGAATACAGCTGTTTCTCCGGTTTGCGGATCCATATTAGCACTGCAATGCATTGGAAGTACATTTTTCTTTGTCATAACATAGTTCATTGTAGAGAATACAGATTTTTTAATTTCCCCTGCATATTGAGAACCGCAAATAATTATTTCATGTGCTTCATAGTCAATAGCGATACAAGCTTCGGAATTTACTCCGTCAACTTCCGGCTCACATTTAAATCCCGGAGCGCAAAGAATTGTAAAATCAGGCTGTCCATAGTTTGTTAATTCTTCTGCTGTCGGTCTGATTAATAATTGGTGAATAAATAAATTTTGGCTTGCCAATTCATTTATAACTCTGAATTTTTGAGTATAAGTTTTATCTGCACCTGCATAGCCGTCAAATATAAATACTTCGCGGTTTTGCAAATAAGCGGCAATTTTGCCTCTAATTGAATTAAATTTTTCTCTGGTTATTGGTCTGTTAACTTTTCCCCAGGCAATTTCATTATGAACACCTTCTGAATCAACAATAAATTTATCTTTAGGTGAACGACCGGTATATTTTCCGGTTGTAACTACCAATGCACCTGTGTTGCATAAAGTACCTTCTCCTAAACGAAGTGCTGCTTCGGTTAATTGAGCCGGTGTTAAATTGCGGTAAACCGCTTTCGGGTTTATTATACCCAATTTTTCAATTCCGTATGTTTCCATTATCTATGGTTCCTCCTTTATAAAGTACTCATTAATCTACCTTTATACACTTAATACTGTATTACAAAAATATGAAAAATTCAATATAAATTATCCGAGAAAACATTCTTATATATGATTTTTCTAATATTTTGTCTGACTTACAAATCCAATATTACTATTTTTCCTTTGAGATTTTGGAATAAATTGATTCAAATCCGTTTTTTCTTCCGTCGATTCTTCTATTGCTTTATAATAGTCCATTGCTTTAACATCGTCACGGTTTCTTTTCATTGCATTTTTAGCGGCTTCTTTTGAAATTTTACATATAGAATCATTAGAATATCCATTTAGTTTTTTTGCAATTTCTTCAAGTTCACTATCATTTTGTGCCAGATTATGACCTTTTTTTATTTGTGACATTTGTTTTTTTACAAGTTCTTTTCTGGCTTCTAAGTCGGGTATATTCACCAGCACCGCCGTATCAAATCTTCTTAGTACTGCCGGATCAATAAGATTATACTTATTTGTTGCGCCTATTATAATTACATCACCGGCTTTAGCCTTATCCATTGATTGCAATATTGTTCCAATTTGTTTAACATCCTCATTTTCGGTTCTGTTAGTCCTGTTAAATCCAAGAGTATCAATTTCGTCCATAAATAACAGGCATGGTTTTTTGGTTTTTTCTGCAATAGAAATGGCTTCATCAAAAGCTGATTGAATGTTTTTAGAAGTAAGATTAATATAATGGGAACCTAAATTACCTATACTTATCTTGTACATCGGAAGTTGTGATTCTGCTGCCATTGCTTGAGTAATGTATGTTTTTCCGCAGCCGGGAGGTCCATATAACAACATACCGCGGGGGATAGTTTTCCCGTAGTCTTCATAATCTTGTTTTGCTTGTGCCGGATTATTGATATAATCAATTATTCCTTCTTTTAATTCCTGTTTAAGTTTATCCATACCGGCTACATCATCAAATCCTTTTGGAGATGTCTTATCCGGAATATATTCTTCCAATTGGGAATTTTGTTTTAGACTATATTTAGTCAAACTTTCAAATGGATTCTGAATTTTTTCAAATGCTGGATTTATAATGCTGTTTTTGCCCGGATATGAGGTTAACGATTTATTTTCTTTTTTTGTTTCTCCTGACGGTTCGATATCTGAAGTCCAATCCCACAAATGATTGCAAACTTTCTTTCTCCAATCAAAATAGTTTAATCCGTTATTTTTATATTCATCGTTGTAGTGTTTGTATTCCCTGTCAGCAAATCTCAACTCCGGAAATGTTATTATCACCATACCGGCAAGCCGCTCTTTATTTACTAAAAATAAATCTACATAATCTCCGTTGTTAGGAGATTTTTTTGTACTCTTATCCTCTCTTATTAAGGTATCTTCAAGATTATTGCATAAACTGTTAAGCGATGAAATTGTTTTCGCCCATCTTCTGTCCTCAATATTTTTTAGCTTTTCTTTTAATTCTATATTAAGTTCTTTATCGTATCCAAATGCAATATTTTGTGTTCTGTTGTACGGTATAATTTTCAATACTTATCTCCCTTTTATCAAATTAAAACCCCCTAAAAAAAATATTTGCTGTTTAAAGGATAAATTTACAAATTTTTAATTGCAAGTTAAAATTAAACAATGAATAAATTAACACCTAAAATTTTAATAATTATTTTATTATGCATTTTAACTTTAAGTATTTATACATTATCATCAGTTTTTTGCGATAATCGGGTAAATGATTTCTTTGTTAAAATTATAACAAAATGCAAATTTGTTCATAAAGATTCTCATGTAGTTTTAGTTGCAATAGACGATAAATCCATTGAAAGAATCTCATGGTCGTGGAAAAGAAATTTACTTTCCGATATCTTTGATTATATTGAAATTTCAGGTGCTAATGTAATTGTTTATGCAAATCTTATTTCTTATCCTGATACTTATAATCCGTTTGAAGATATTGAATTTAATGAAAAAATTTCTTACAATAATAAACTTATAAACAGCTATATGTTCATGAATTCCGCTATAGCCGGAGATGTTCTGCCTAAAGATTATATACCCCTGTGGGATTTAAAACAACCGGTTTCTATTAACGATAAAAGAACAGTTCCTCTTAAATTTCATTATAAAGGGGTCAATAAATTACCTAAATATTTTCTTGAAAGTGCTAACCATCTTGCCTTTTCACTAATTCCAGAAGATAACGATACTGTTGTAAGGAATTATCTTCCGGCTGCAAGATTTTATAATAAATTATATCCTTCCCTTGCTTTGAGTGCTTATTCAATGTACACGGGAGTAACAAATTTTGTATTGACCGACGATTTTTTATGCTCTGACGATGACTGTAAGACCCTTAAAATGCCCGTAAAATATAAAAAATCCAAGGACTATATCGGGAATGAGATATACGGCTCATTTGTTTTGTATGATTGGTATAGACCTGTTCAAAAACAATATTCCCATAAAGTTTATTCTGCAATTGATGTTTTAGATTCTTATGATGATTACAAAAATAGCAGAAAACCGATTCTCGGCGAAAAAGATTTTAAGGATAAAATCGTTATTATCGGCTTAAACGCAGATTCTCAAGTATGGGAACAACTTAGCGAAACCCCTGTTATGAAAAGACATGCGGATATTGATATTCATGCCGTTATGATTGATAATATGCTTAACAATTCTTTTATGACTGAAAATAAAAAAGACTTTACCCTGCTGATAACTCTGATATTTTGTTTATTTATTGTAAAAGGATTCAAAAACTTTAAGTTAAACCTGATTCTAACCTCACTATTATCTTTGTTGTATTTTGTGTATTATTTATACCAGTATTTTATGCATATATATGTACCGCCTTTAAGTCCGATATTAACAATGTATTCAGCCGCCATATTTAAAAACATATATAATTCTGCGGCTACGGACAGAACCGGTGAATTACTAAAACGAGCGCTTGGCAAATATGTTTCAAAAGATGTTATGAAACAAGTGCTTCAAAATGTTGACAAATTGAAAGTCGGCGGAAAAAGAACTCTTGTTACAATTTTATTTGTTGATATCCGTAATTTTACGTCAATAGCTGAAAACTATTCTCCGCAAGAAGTATCGTCTATTTTAAATGAATATTTTTCCGTAATAGAACCGTTAATTTCAAAATACCACGGAATTATTAATAAATATATGGGTGACGGGATTCTCGGAGTTTTCGGCGATCC
>JAJQFK010000283.1 GCA_021201175.1 Candidatus Gastranaerophilales bacterium
TATTAAACAACAGCTAAGCCAGAATAAATTTGTGTTACTGAGTGACCGAATGACCAAGTGATAAGAATTGTTAACTTTTGTGTAATGAACCGAAATTCATGCCCAATCATGCTTTTGGGGAAATGTGTTTGGAAAAAAATTAATTGTGTAGATTTGTAAATATGAATTTGATTCATGTAAACACGCATTATGTCATGCTTTCCATGGTTTTAAAAAATCGGGTGCTTTTTTTTGTATAGCCCGTTATTATTGCGAAATCTTATTATAGTAAATGTTGTCCGAGAAAATTTCGCTCACGTTCCTTATCGCGAAATTTTTGAGTGGCGCCTTGAAAAGGTGAGCCCCAATTTTTCGGTGACGAGGAGTCATCGAAAAATGCGGGCGACACTAGATTATGTAATAAGGTTTAATTTATGCAGAATACAAGCAATTTTGAATATATCACAAATGCAAAAGTAATAAATATTAAGTCTGAAATGCTTTTCAGACAGGCAGAAGATGAATTATTTTATAATAATGAAATCAATTCCGCTCAAAAGAAGTTGGAACTTTCTGTTAAACTTACTCCGGCTTATTTAAAATCAATTATATTGCTTGCAGATATATATTTCTTGAAGGGCAAAATAAAAAAAGCACTCGATTTATATCACAGAGCCAATAAAATAAATCCAAAAAATCTGAAAGTTTTATCTTCATTATGTAATGCATATTATGTCTTAAATAATTATGAACAAACTCTTAAATATTACAATTTGGCAGTAGAAAACATAAAAAATATTGAAGATTCAATATTTCTATCTCAATTAACGGAGATAAAAATAGATGTATTAATTCAACAAAAACAATACCAAAAAGCGTATGCATTGTATGCGCAAATGCAAAATACATCAAAAAGAAAGTTTTTAAAAAATATTTTGGATAAAAAAATAAAATTAAAGAATAAATTATTTCGCTCAAACCTCCGAATTGTATAGTATAATTTTTACATTGAAGGAGATTAGTTGATGAAAGCTGTATATTTTGATGAAAAAGTAAAACTTGTAACAAATTGCGCTAAGCCGGAAATGCGTGCAAATGAAGCGTTAATAAAAGTAGAAATCTGCGGAATTTGTAATACTGATTATGAAATTACAAAAGGTTATATGGGCTATAAGGGGATTTTGGGTCATGAGTTTATAGGAACGGTAGAAGCTGTTAATTCTGCGGCGCATAAAAGTTGGATAGGGAAAAGAGTTGCCGGTGAAATAAATAATGGCTGCGGCGAGTGTGAATGGTGTAAAAAGGGACTTGAGAGGCATTGTCCGAACAGAGAAACTCTTGGAATATGGAAAAAAGACGGGTGTATGGCGGAATATGTTAGTATTCCGATAAAAAATCTTATTGAAATACCTGATAATGTTGAATCTCAAGAGGCTGTATTTATTGAACCGCTTGCGGCGGCTCTTGAAATATTGGAACAACATCATATAAAACCTTATGAAAAAGTTGCGGTTCTCGGTGACGGGAAACTGGGGTTAATTGCGGCATTGGCTTTAAACGCGGCGGGGCTTGATGTAACTTTAATAGGAAAACATCAAAATAAATTGAATATTGCAAAAGAACAAAATGTAAAAACAAAAATTGTTTCCGAACAAACACAAACTAAATGTTTTGATGTTGTGGTGGAGGCGACGGGTTCTTTGAACGGTTTTGAAACTTCCGTTTCTCTTGTAAAGCCGAGAGGAACTCTCGTGTTAAAAAGTACTATTGCGGCTTCGGGAGAATTTAATCTTGCGCCTGTCGTTGTTGATGAAATAACTATTTTAGGCTCAAGGTGCGGTCAATTTAAACCTGCATTAAGGTTTTTGGAACAAAAGAAAATCAATTTTAAACCGATGATTTCAGCAATCTATAATATTGACAATGCTGTTGAAGCTTTTGAAAGAAATAAAGCAAAAGATACCTTAAAAATACTTATCAAAATGGATAAAGAATAAATGAAAATAAGTTTAAAAAGAGTCATTTTATTATTCATTACTTGTATTTTTTTATTTTTTGTATTTCGCAATATTGATATAAAAGAACTGTTAAAATTAACCGGAGCTTTTGATTGCGGATATATAATATTGTTGGTTATATCAATAATATGTTCTCTTGCATGCAGGGGGATATGTTTTAAAATATTGATATCAAGTTCAGTAAAGGCGCCGTTAAAGGATTTAATACCATTGTGTTTAACAGGCGCTGCATTGAATATTGTTTTGCCGGCAAGAGCCGGAGATATTTTTAGAGCATACTACACAGGAGATAAATACGGCGCAGATAAAATTAAAATATTCGGTACTGTAATGTTGGAGCGGATTTTTGACGGGCTTATAATTTTAATTATGCTTTTTTGCGCAATTGCGCTATATAACAAGAGTGGACTTGCAAAGGATTTATGTTATATCTGCGCATTTATTTTTATAGTAGCTTTAATAACCGCGTTTGTTACATTTAAATTTAATAAAACAGATGAAATATGTACTTTTTTAAAAGATAAAAGCGGAAAACTGCCCGAGAAATTAAAAAATATCTTATTCAGATTAATTTCTTTTTTTAACAGAACATGCAACTCTTTCATCAATGGTTTTGAAGTGCTTCAATATCCGAAAAAATTATTAATGGTAGTTTGTGCATCATTTGGTATCTGGTTTTTTGAATGTTTAAATTACTATATAGTAATTCAGGCTTTCGGATGTGATGTAAGCTGGTCTGTTGTACTATTTATAATAGGATTTGTTGCATTAGCCTGTATGATTCCGTCAACATCAATATTTATAGGTCCATATCAGGCTGCAGTCATAGCTGCATTTGCAATATACAATATTAATAAAGAAACGGCTTTAGCTATATCTATTGTTGAACAACTCATAGTAACTATAACATTATGTATTATTGCCGCATTGTTTTTGATTAGGAATAATATTTCTTATGAAAAAATAAAAGAAAATCTGTCGGATTCTGAATATACACATACAGGCGAATTAATTAAATCTCCGGAAGAAGAATGAAATAAATTGTAATTATCAGTGCAAAGAAAAGCTCAATACCGGATTATGATATTTTTTCTATACCAGCTATTCTTGGATCAAGTATTCGTCTGCCGACATTTTCAAATTCTATCTGACAAAATAAAATTTTATTACTGTAATTTGCAAATCCTTCTATTATACCTTTTCCGTGTTTTGGATGAAAAACTTTATCTCCGATTTTAAACGGAATATTATCAATAGTCATTTCTCCGGAATTAGGGGCATCGTATACCGGAAGTACTTTAACATTATTATCATTTATTTCATCTTTTAATTCGGGAGGTTCCTGTTCTTCTTGTGCCTGTTCCTCTTGTTCTTCTTGTTCTTCTTGTTCTTCTTCCGGACTTTGTTCTTGTGAATCTTCTTTGTTATTCTCTGTTTGAGGTTCATCATCAGATATGATATCAACTTTTAATTTGTCGGAAGATTCGGCTTCTTCTACAGTTTTTTGTGCATTTTCTTCTATTTTAGATTTTATATCATCAATAATATCATCTATTGAGGTGGTATCTGAATCATCATCAGAAACGGGAGGAATTTCTTTATTCCCTTCTTCCTGTTCATTTTGCACTATTTCACTCGTATTATTTTCTGCTTCGTTTTGTACTTCTTTTTCTTCAGGTTTCTCAATAGTTTGAATTTCTGCCCGTGATAACTCTGCTGTATTGTTATCATCTTCTTGTACATCTGATTCTATATCCGGATTATTTAAAGGTGTTTCTTCTGTTTTAATTTCAATATCTTCATCCGATTTTGATATAGTCACGTTTTCAGCAGAGACTGCGGTTTGCGCAATTTCTTCCGGAGCGGGAATCGTCGGAATTGTAATATTTTCGGGTTCAATATTTTTTTCAACTTTTTCTTCTGTATTTTCTTCGGTTATTTGAACGGAGGAATCATTTTCCGGTTTAATATTATTTTCGATATTTTCATTAATTCTTTCTATATCCGGTAATTTTTCAATAGTATTTATGCCGTTCTTGGTATCTGATTCTATAATATCCGGTTCTGTAATATCGGGTTTTATAGTATCAGGTTCTATAACAGAAAACTCTTTATTTTCTGATTCATTTTCTTCATGATTTTGGTTATTATCCGTAATATTATCGATGTTATCTTCTACGGAAGGTAATTCGCAATCATCATTTTCAATCCGGTAATTCTGATTAGGTTCAATAATTTGTATTTCTTCTAACGGTGTTTCTTCAAGGTCAGGTTCGATAATAAAATCATCTTCATCGTCAAACAAATCATTTATAACTTCCGAAACCTTTTCAATATTTACTTCATTTTTTACCGGTTTAAAAAGTTCATAATTATTTTGATTTTCAGAATTTTCTTCTTCTTTGGGCGCCTGTTTATCTTCTTGATTAGTTATAACAGATTCCTGCGGCGATTCAGAAAAAGTTTCTTCTAAAAAATCCAAATCCTCATCAGTAAAATTTTCATCGTTATCTTCTTGTTCAATATAAATTTCTTTTACAGTATTTTCTTCATTTAATGGTTTTTGAACTTCCGGTTCTGTCTGTTCTTGTTCTTTTCCTCGTTCTTGTTCTTTGTTGTCTGTATTAGAATTATCTTCCGGTTCTGAATCAACAACATCAGGTATTTCATCAAATACATCATCAATAGCTGTTTTGTTTTCAACAGAAATTGAAGGTGCTATTGAAATTAATTTTCTTGGAGAAGATAAAAATTTATCAACATCTCTTTTTATTTCATTTTGAATTACCGACTCTGCCGTATCGACATCAAACGGAACAGCTTCTAATATGAGAGGAAGATACAAAGTTGATTCACCGTATAACACAAATTCAGCATTGTTCATTTTATTAACAAGAAATCTATACGGTTCTTCATC
>JAJQFK010000223.1 GCA_021201175.1 Candidatus Gastranaerophilales bacterium
GACCGATACAACAAAGAAATTTTAAAAAATTACAAAAACAAAATCGAGGTTAATATACAAAAAAACGGTCTTATTTTCATAAACGGAATGGGCGACTTTGAAAAATTAACAAAAAATTTAAACATGATGACAAAACATTGAATTTAATCCGATGCCGCAAGATTTTCTCGAACATTTTTTCGGACATCCTTTAAAAGGTTTATTTTATTGCAATTATAGTTAAAAATATGGTATCATCAAACAAAAAGACAAACGGAAAGAAATAAAATGGAGAATCATAATACAAAAAAACTTTCTCACTTGTTAAGAGCAAGATTTCCATATATTTATATTGCTACATACGAAGAAGACAGAGCTACAAAATTTATAAAAGAAATTGTTAAAGATAAAAGCAAAATCAAATACCCGAGAGAAGTTTTTATTTGGACTCAGGCGACCGGATTGAGGAATGAAGATAAAGTTATATCAAATACAACGGCACCTAACAAACTTATAGAATATATTACGAATTACGATAAAGATTCAATTTTTATATTATATGACTTTCATGTATTTTTCGGAAACAAACAGCGTCCGGCTGACCCCGCTATTACGCGTTCTTTAAGAGATTTAATCCCCACCTTAAAAACAAGTAAAGTTAGAAAAAATATTATTTTTATTTCGCCCGATCTTAATATTCCGGAATCATTACAAAAAGACATAGTTATATATGATTTTCCTCTGCCAAAAATGGAAGAAATAAAAAGCAGACTTAATAAACTGATTGTTTCTAATCAGGGTATTGATACGTCAAATTTATCGGAAGAAGATAAGGAAAAATTATGTAAAGCCGCACTGGGTTTGACTATGCAGGAAGCTGAAAGCGCATTTGCTCTGGCTATGGTTAATGACGGAAAACTCAACAAAGACGATATTTCTATTATTCTGGAAGAAAAAATGCAGGTTATCAGAAAAACAGGAATGCTCGAATATATACAAAGCGATATGGGAATTAACGATATCGGAGGACTTGATAATCTAAAGAAATGGCTTTTAAAACGAAATAATTCATGGTCTGAAAAGGCGAAAAAGTATTGTATTCCGGCACCAAAAGGGGTTCTTGTTACCGGAGTTCCCGGCTGCGGTAAAAGTTTAACCGCAAAAGCCATGAGTACTATTTGGCAGCTTCCATTGCTCCGGTTGGATTTGGGTAAGATATTCAGCGGTATAGTCGGAAGTTCAGAGGAAAATATGAGAAAAGCTATATCAACCGTTGAGGCAGTTGCCCCCGCTATTCTTTGGGTTGATGAAGTTGAAAAAGGTTTAAACGGTGTTTCTTCCGGTAACGATAGCGGAGTTTCTTCCAGAGTCTTTGGTACTTTTTTAACCTGGATGCAGGAAAAAACCGCGCCTGTTTTTGTTATTGCTACTGCAAATAACATTGACAAACTGCCTCCGGAGCTGCTAAGAAAAGGTCGTTTTGATGAAATTTTCTTTGTAGATTTACCTACATTTAACGAGAGAAAAGAAATATTTAGAGTCCATTTATTAAGGCGGCTGAAAGATGCAGAGATTTGTGCAAAGGTTAAACCGGATGATAACAAATTCATAGAACATCTCGCCGGAATTACTGAAGGATTTATTGGTTCAGAAATAGAACAAGTTGTAATTTCCGCACTTTGTGATGCTTTCTTTGAAGATCGCGCGCTTGAACCTTCTGACTTTGAAAAAGCTGTAAATAATACCGTTCCGCTGTCAAAGACCCAAAGAGAACAAATATTAGCAATCAGGGAATGGGCAAATATTAGAGCTGTCAGCGCTTCATCTAAAGAAAATACAAAGGAATATACTAAAATAGAAACAGAAATAGATGACGATGATAATGATAAAGACGATATTACTTCTTCGCGGGGCGGAAGAAGGCTTGATGTATAAAACAAAAAAGAGAGGATTTAAATGTCAGTTTCAGTAAGCGCAGTTCCTTTTTTACTTATTGCAGAGGCTATAGGCGGCTTAATTAATATATCCGACGCTATTAAAGACGGACTTTCAGATAAAAACAAAACATATCATCTTGATAATGATAAAATTGAAGAAGTTGTAAATAATAAAACATTTCCTACACGAATTGTTGATGAAGCTACGTTAATTAAAACATTGAAAGAACATGGCGCAACACAGATTTATCACACAGGTAATATAATTTCTTGTAATTGCGAGGCTTTTCATTTTAAATTTCAGAAACCGGATAATGAAAAACCCTATGAACTTACAATAAGTTTTAAAGAAGAATCAGGACTTAATGAATGCATTGAAAATATTTCCTCGGAATATGAATCAAACGCACAGGAAATTTCTTATAATAAAATTGTGGAACGGCTTGAAGAACAAAATTTATCAATTGAAAATGAAGAAATTTATGATGATAACACAATAGTTTTGACAGTAAATTTGGAGTAATAATGGCTAAAAAGCAGCTTAAAATTAAACTTTTACCAAACGGCGAAATTAAAATGGAAACAGTTGGAGTAAAAGGCAAAAAATGTCTTGATTATGTTGAAATGCTTAAACTTTTGGCTGATGTAAAAATTCAAAAACAAGAATATACAAATGAATACTATGAAGAAGAAGAAAATATTTATATTCAAGACAGTCAAGATATTTCATTTTAGTAATTATGATAAAAAACTTTAACAAAATTATTAATAATATAAAAGAAATGAATCTTCCGCAGACGGAATTTGTTAAATTTATGGAGGATATTCATGACCCGTTTATAGTATTAACTGCTTGTATTTTGTCTTTACGAACAAATGATAAAACAACATATCCTGCTGCAATGAGAATGTTAAAACTCGGAAAAACCCCGCAAGACTTTTCATTGCTTGATTCAGAGATTTTAGAAAAAGCAATTTATCCTGTAGGATTTTATAAAAATAAAGCAAAGCAGATTATAGAAATATCCAAACAGCTCATATCTGAATACAACGGAATTGTTCCTAAAGAGATTGACGAATTAATCAAATTTAAAGGAGTCGGAAGGAAAACTGCGAATCTTGTACAATCAAAAGGATATAATATGCCGAGTATTTGTGTAGATGTTCATGTTCACAGAATTTCAAACCGTCTGGGAATTGTAAATACAAAAACACCGGAAGAAACAGAATTTTCTTTGAAAAAAAATCTGCCTGCAACCTCTTGGAGTGAAATAAACACTTTGTTTGTTACTCTCGGACAAAATATATGCAAACCATTAAAACCGGATTGCAAAAAATGTAATCTATGCAAATATTGTAAATATTTTTCTATGAACAGTTAGCCTGCTTGCTTTTCTACCTGTAACATCTGTTTAAATTCGTCCAAAATTTCACGCCACGGCTCAACTATTATATCTTCGGAATTAAGTGATTCTTTTGATATTCCGGCATGATGAATCAAAGGAAGAAGCTTTTGTTCACTAACTTTTATCGGTTCACTTATATTATCATCTGTATCATTGCATACAAACCAGCCTTCGCCATTTTTATCTTCTTCATATCCGGTTATTGTTATTTCATGCCCGCCGTCAACTTTGTTATTTGAATCCAAATGAGTATAACCGACGATTACATTTTGTCCTTTATCCAGAGAATTTAATATATGCTGTTTAGTTTCTTCCTTCTTACAATTATAACCGACAAGCACACCATTTTCATCTAACGCCTGATATACTACGGAGATTTTGGGATGTTCAAGAACAACATCTTCCACAAAAGTTTTTTCAAAATCAGTAAGTCCTGTGTTATCGGGATTGAACTTGCCTGTTCTTTCATCCGTTAAAGAGTTATAAGTATGCTGCGAGCCTAAATTTAACAATGCCGATTGAATTAATACATCAACACAAGAGCGTTCATCAGGGTCTTTGTATGATGTTTGGACTCTTGCTCTTAATATGGCATTATCATCCGGTTTTACATTTATAGAAATATTATCCCAGCTATTTATTTTATTTTCCGTATTAAATGAACGCAGCATCCACAAACCGGATGCCGTTCCTTCGGCTATATTAGACAATTTAATATTTTTTGTTACGGAATAATTTTCACTACTAAGCCCTTGCGCAAAACGTGCAAATTCTGCCGGCATTTTACTTGCAAGATTAAATTCAATACTTGCGACAACGCATGAAGAAGATACAACATTTTTGGCTTTTTCCGGAATTTGTTCTCCTGTTTCATTTTTTATTTCTTGTTCCGCATTTTCAGGAATATCTCCAAATTTTTGCGTAATAGAATATGGATTATCGATTGCTTTAACAACTTCGGAAATAATTAAACCTTCATCCAGTCCTGTCATTCTTGGTTCTGAGGCTATTTTATAAAGGTTTTCCAGAACTGTCGACCCGTCATTAGATTTGTTATCATCTAAAACACCGGATTTATCCAATTTTTGCAGTACCTGCTGCATTGTTTTATCAAGTTTTTGATTTACTGTTTTCAATTGAACTTTTCTTGAAGGTAATTTTGAATTTTCTGCGTTTTTTACCGCACAAAAAGCGGGAATATATGCTTTATAATTTTCGCTGCTTAATTTTGGCAGATTTGCACAGGTATTTGAAATATTTTTATCACTTCTGTTATCGGACAAAATATTTTTACTGTACACATTATTCGTATTTGCATTTGTTATATTAGAGATTTGAAACATAGAAATACTTATACCTTCATATATATAAAAAACGCGAAGTAAAAAAAAATTGCTATTATTCTAAAAATTATGAATTTATTTTATCAAAGACTGAACTGACTTAAAATCAGGGTGTTTAGCCCCCTCAAGTAATTCAAACAGAACCATTTCCGTAGTAACAATACTTACTCCCGAATGAATTAAACGTCTTAAAGCTGCTTCATGATTATCTTTACATCTTGAACCGCATGCCTCCTGGAC
>JAJQFK010000250.1 GCA_021201175.1 Candidatus Gastranaerophilales bacterium
GATATATATATTAGGATTTGGGATTCTATATCTAAAATGCTGAAATTAATGGCATTTTGAGCATGAAAAGGGGGCTTTGTAATGCAAAATAGTGAAAATAACGAAATATGCGTTATAAAAAAAGACGGAACTAAAGAAAAATTTGATATACAAAAAGTTGTTAATGCTGTAAAAAAGTCTGCAATGCGTGTTCTTATTAAATTTTCAGATGAAGAACTGAATAAAATCTGTGCCATTGTTAATGATGAAATCAAAAATATGGATAAAAATGAAATATTTATTCAGGAAATGCATAATATTGTAGAAGAAGCACTTGAAAATGTAAAACCGAAAGTCTGCCAGAGTTATAGGAATTATCGCAACTATAAACAAGATTTTGTCAGAATGCTGGATAAAGTTTATCAAGAAAGCCAAAAAATAATGTATATAGGCGATAAAGAAAATTCAAATTCCGACTCCGCACTGGTTTCTACAAAACGTTCTTTAATTTTTAATCAGTTAAATAAAGAATTGTATAAAAAATTCTTTTTGACGGTGGAAGAATTACAAGCTATTCGTGACGGTTATATATATATTCATGACATGTCAGCAAGACGAGATACTATGAATTGCTGTTTATTTGATGTGGGTGCCGTTTTAAAAGGCGGATTTGAAATGGGGAATCTCTGGTATAATGAACCTAAAACGCTTGCCGTGGCATTTGATGTAATCGGTGATATCGTTATGGCAGCAGCAAGCCAGCAATATGGCGGTTTTACGGTTCCGGAGGTTGATAAATTACTTGCACCGTATGCTGAAAAAACCTATGAAAAACAATACGGCAGATATATTTCAATGGGCTTATCTTTTGAACAGGCAAGAAAAGAAGCTTTAAACGATGTTGAAACTGATTTCTATCAGGGATTTCAGGGGTGGGAATATAAGTTTAATACGGTTGCTTCATCAAGAGGAGATTACCCGTTTATTACTATAACATTAGGACTCGGCACCGGTGAATATGAAAAAATGGCGTCTATTGCCGCATTGAATACAAGAAAGAACGGGCAGGGAAAGAAAAATTGTAAAAAACCGGTATTATTCCCCAAAGTAGTATTTTTGTATGATAAAAATCTGCACGGTGACGGCAAAGAATTACAGGAGGTTTTTGAAGCAGGAATAGAATGCTCGCAAAAATCAATGTATCCCGATTGGTTGAGTCTTTCCGGAGAAGGATATGTTTCCGGTATTTATCAGAAATACGGAAAAGTTATTTCTCCTATGGGGTGCAGAGCATTTTTATCACCATGGTTTGAACGCGGCGGTATGTATCCGGCTGACGAAAATGATAAACCTATTTTTGTCGGAAGATTCAATATCGGGGCAATAAGTCTGCATTTACCCATGATTTATGCAAAATCTCAAAAAGAAAGTAAAGATTTTTATTCTGTTTTAGATTATTATTTGCAATTGATAAGGAAATTGCACATAAGAACTTATGAATATCTTGGAGAAATGAGAGCGTCCACAAATCCTCTGGCATATTGTGAAGGCGGATTCTATGGCGGACATTTGGGATTCCATGATAAAATCAAACCGCTTTTAAAATCGGCAACTGCTTCATTCGGAATTACGGCACTCAACGAGTTACAGCAAATATATAACGGAAAATCACTTGCACAAGACGGACAGTTTGCAATAGAAGTCATGGAATATATTAATAAACGCGTTGAGGAGTTTAAAAAAGAAGATGGGTATCTTTATGCGCTTTATGGAACTCCGGCTGAAAATTTGTGCGGACTTCAAGTAAAACAGTTCCGTGAAAAATATGGCGTTATAGCAAATGTTTCAGATAGAGGCTATGTGTCAAACAGTTTTCATTGCCACGTTTCAGAGGAAATTACTCCGATAGAAAAACAAGATCTGGAAGGCAGATTCTGGGATTTGATGAACGGCGGTAAAATTCAATATGTTAAATATCCGATTGCTTATAATAAAGAAGCAATAAAGACCTTGATTGAAAGAGCAATGGATATGGGATTTTATGAAGGAGTAAATTTGTCATTATCATATTGTGATGATTGCGGACATCAGGAATTAAACATGGATGTTTGCCCTAAATGCGGAAGCCGGAATTTAACAAAGATAGACAGAATGAACGGATACCTTTCATACTCCAGAGTTAAAGGCGATACCCGTTTGAATGAAGCCAAAATGGAAGAAATAAAAGACAGAGTAAGTATGTAATAATGAACTACCACAATATAACAAAAGATGACATGCTAAATGGGGATGGGCTGAGAGTTGTACTATGGGTTGCAGGCTGCAATCATCAGTGTGAAGATTGCCAAAATCCAATTACATGGGATATTACAGGGGGATTGCCCTTTGACGAAGCAGCGGAAAGAGAATTGTTTGAAATACTAAAAAAACCGCATATTTCAGGTATAACTTTTTCGGGAGGAGATCCTTTACACCCGTTTAACCGCAGTGAGGTTTTCCGTCTTATGAGAAAATGTAAGGATTTATACCCTAAAAAAACCATCTGGTGCTATACCGGTTTTCGGTGGGAAGAATTCAGAAAATTTAAAGAAATGCAATATATTGATGTATTAGTCGACGGCAGATTCGTAAAATCCCTTTTTGATGAAAAACTCCGCTGGGTCGGCAGTTCTAATCAGCGCATTATAGATGTTCAAAAAACACTGGAAAAGGGTGAAGTAGTTTTACATTTCGATAATGATAAAATGTAAATTCAATTCTATTTAGTCGGGTTGATTCAAATATTTATCATAATTTGTTTCTAAATCATTTTGCAAATTATTCATTTCTGTTTCTATTTTTTCACACCAGAATTTTGTTTCTTCTTTTGTCAATTCAGAAGGGATTGAAATGGGGTTTCCATACAAAGCAACCGTTTTACAAGGACCAAAAGGTGCTATGAATCTATCCCAGGAATTGAAGTGAAAAAATGTTTTGTCTTTTGAATGCCATGCAACCGGAACAATTGGCACTCCGGTTATTTTAGCTATATTAATAATCCCGTCTTTTACTTTCCCCTTTGGTCCTCTTGGACCATCCACCATTATACCCGCTGAATTGCCCTCTTTTAATTTTTCTATAAGTTCAAGAGAAGCAGCTACTCCGCGTCTTTGTGTTGAACCTCTTACCGATTTTATATTCAGGCATTCCGCCGCTTTCGCAATAATTTCACCGTCATTTGAAGCGCTTATCAACGCATAAAAACTTGATTTATCTTTAACCCCGTACACAAGACACTGATGACAATGCCACATAGAAAAAATAAACTGTTCTTGAGGATAATTAATACTTTTTATTTTTAAAAGATGCTGTTCTGTCAGAAAAAACAGTTTTAAAAGATTTGTTAATCCCCATAGTTGAAATTTTTCTTTTATCGGTCTATTTGATACCAAAACTTTTTCCTTTTTACTTAAAAAGAGAGTACTACGCTAAATTATATTTAACATCGCACTCTCTTTTTTCGTTATTATTGTATATTTTCTTTTACTTCTGCTGCAACATTCTTTGAGTCTAATTTTATGCTTGGACCCATTGTTGTTGTTAAGTAAACAGATTTTAAGTAAATACCCTTAGATGTAGAAGGTTTAGCTCTTAAAACAGCATCAGCAAGAGTAATATAGTTTTTCATTAAGTCTTCTGAACTGAATTGAATTTTTCCGATAGGCACGTGAATCATACCCTGCTTATCTGCTCTAAATTCTACTTTACCTGCTTTTGCATCTTTTACTGCTTTTGCAACATCTAAAGTAACTGTTCCGGTTTTAGGATTCGGCATTAAACCTTTTGGACCTAAAACACGTCCGAGTTTACCAAGCATACCCATGCAATCCGGAGTCGCAATTAATGTATCAAACTCAAACCATCCGCCTGAAATTTTATCTATAATTTCTTCAGCTCCGGCTTCATCTGCACCTGCTTCTTTTGCCTCGGTCGCTTTCGTTCCTTTTGCTATTACGCAAACTCTTACTGTTTTACCTAATCCGGCAGGTAATACCGTTGTTGACCTTACCTGTTGATCCGCATGTTTTACATCAATACCTAACGACATGTGGCATTCAACGGTTTCATTAAATTTACATGTTTCTTTAGATACTTCTTGTAATTTTTGTATAGCTTCTTGAGCATTGCATGGTTGGGAAAAATTTTCCATCAACTCTGCTATTTTCTTTTGTTTTTTAGTTAATTTTGACATTTTTTCTCCTTTTGTGGTCATAACGCATTTCCAGCTTCCACTAAATTAATCTGCAACTGTAACACCCATTGCTCTACATGACCCTTTTATCATTTCTACTGCTGATTCAATAGTTGTTGCGTTAAGGTCGTCCATTTTTATTTTCGCAATTTCTTCAAGCTGGGCATGTGTAATTTGTCCGACTTTCGTTTTGTTTGGTGCTGCACTTCCTTTCGGAATGTTTATTGCTTTTTTTATTAATACTGCTGCCGGCGGTGATTTTGTTACAAATGAGAATGATCTGTCCTCATATACATCTATTACTACCGGTATAATGTATCCTGCTTGAGATTCAGTTCTTGCATTGAATTGTTTACAGAATTCCATTATATTTACACCGTGCTGACCTAATGCCGGTCCTACAGGCGGTGATGGATTCGCTTTTCCTGCCTGAATTTGTAGTTTGATTTTTCCTACAACTTTCTTTGCCATTTTCTTTTCTCCTTTCGTGGTACTGCCGGAATATTAATTCCTTCCACTTATATTTATATGTTTTTTTGTTATTTACTCCACGCTCGCAGAGTTTTGTCTTCGTAAATTCCTGTTGCTTAAATAACACCGTCATATCGACAAAATCTTTGATTTTCTCGGCAATCTCTGTATTGCTTCGATTA
>JAJQFK010000162.1 GCA_021201175.1 Candidatus Gastranaerophilales bacterium
CAATACAATATAGTAATTGATACACAGCAGCTTTTAAAAAGTTCAATAATCATGGGCTTATCCGGAGGAAAAAGAAAGATTGCACTTGATGGCGGCAGAGAATTTTCTTTTATTTTTGCAAATGAAATTATAAAAACACATAAAAAACAATTCGATGTTAATTATCACGTTGTAAACAGAAACTTAGAAATTGCGAAATATTTGGGATGTCAAAATCCGGCACCCGAATTTATTCTGCCCGATTTTTCAAAGGAATATTCGTCCGAAATAAAAAACATAACGGAAAGACTTGATAAAACCAAAAAAACTATTACAATTGCTCCTGCAACGACATGGGAAAATAAACACTGGACAGTTGAAGGTTGGCAAGAAGTTATAAATTACTATTGTGAAAAAAATAATATAATAATTACCGCTTCTGAAAATGAAAAAGTATTGACATCAAAGATTTTGGAAAAGATAAGTAATAAATCAAAAATTATTGATTTAACAGGAAAGACGAATCTGGCTGATTTAGTATATATATTCAAAATTTCAGATTTATTAATAACTCCTGATTCCGGAAGTGCGCATATAGCATGGGCGGTAAATCATCCTAAAATTGTTACATTATTTTTTGCAACTTCTCCTAACAGAAATGCGCCTTTTGGTGAAAAATATAAGTTTATACAGTCTGAAATTGAATGTTCACCTTGTATGAAGAAAAAATGCAGGCTTAAAACGGATAAAATCCGCTGTAAAAAACAAATCAAACCCATAGAAGTTATAAATATTGTAAATGAAGTATTACAATAAATTCAAAATGGGTATATAATACTTATACTGTCCGAGAAAATTTCGAGGCAGGTATGCGGTCGACACCGGATTGTGATGAGCAAGTTAACTTGGGTAAGGATACGTGAATATATTTTCCGGATTTAAAGAAATATTAGGTCAAATAAATAAAATAGACGGCTCTATCTATATGAAAGGGCGTGATTTTGCAGATGTCTATGCGAAAAATATCGCTTTGGAAGAAGAAATTGCAGAAAGAACAAAAGAACTTGAACGGGCAAATCAAACCATCTTAACTTTAAGCAGCGTATGGGATATGATGAACTCATCCCAACCGCTTTCCAATATGTTGGATAAAATTGTAAGTATTTTACATGAAGATATGAATTATAGTTTTGCTGCAATTCTAAAAATAGAAAAAGATGATGATAAAAATTTATATTTTAGTGTAAAGTCCTCCTCGCAGAACAAAAGTGTCAATCAGGTTTTTTCCCTAATAAATTCTTCAATGGAAACATATAAACTTCCGTATGTAACTAACTCAATAGTAGTAAAATCCATAAATGAAAAACAGATATATTCAACTCCTGATATAATAGGTATACTAAGAATGTTTTTCCCCGAACTTGAAGAAAGCCGGTTATACGAAATTATGGAGGGTATTAATTCAAAAAGCTGCACAACAGTACCGCTTTATTCCGGTAAAGAATGTTTCGGGTGTGTAATAGTATCTTCGGAACGTAATGATATAACTGATACCGAGATGAATTTCCTTTCATTATTTGCGAATCAAATAGAACTGGCAATAACGGTAGCCGGTTTGTTTGAAGAAGTAAAAAAGCAAGCAATAACAGACCCTTTAACAGGATTGTACAATAGAAGATATTTTGAAGAAAATATTGAAAAAGAAGCAGAAAGGTCATTAAGATTAAAACAGCCGTTTTCCTTAGTATCATTGGATTTGGACTTTTTAAAGAAAATAAATGATACATACGGACATCAATATGGGGATATTGCAATAAAAACAATAGCCAATGTAATAAAAAAAGAAGCCCGTTCAATTGATATTCCTGCAAGAATAGGCGGTGAGGAATTTAATTTACTGCTTCCGGGGGTAGATTCAAAAGGTGCTTATATAGCTGCTGAAAGAATCAGAAAATCTATTGAGAATCAGGTTATAGAAACAATAGGCGGAATAACTGCAAGTATAGGAGTCGCTACATTTTTAGAACATTCTGACCGTATTGATGAACTTACGGAACTCGCGGATCAGGCAATGTATAAATCTAAAATAAACGGCAGAAATCAGGTTCAAATAGCACAATTAGAAAATACGGTTAACTGGCAGCAAATTGCTATAGATACTTTTATTGATATTTTGGGAAAAAATCGAATACCTGTCAATGAAAATATTTCTAAGGTATTGAATCAAAAATTAAATATGATTAAAACAGAAGATAAAAATTCAAATGAGGTATTATATTCTGTTGCGGACATAATATCTCAAACATATAATCAAATGTACAAAACAGGTACAACAAAATCAAAAGTTATTCTTGCGGCAATGGTTGCAAAAAAGCTCGATTTGTCAAAAGAAGAAACGGATAAATTAAAATTGGCAATATTATTATATGACATAGGAAATATAATGATTCCCGAAAAAATATTAAATAAAAAAGATCCGTTAACAGATGAAGAAAAAGATATTATAAAACAACATCCGGTAATAGCAGCAAGGGAGATATTAAAGCCTATTTCCAATATAAATGATATAATCCCGATAATCGAAAATCATCATGAAGATTGGGATGGCAGCGGATATCCCGGAAACAAATCAGGTGTTGAAATACCCTTAATGTCGCAAATAGTTTTACTTGTGGATTCTTTCTATGCTATGGCTCAGGATAGACCATACCGGCATGCTTACAATATTGACGAAATTATTGAAATAATTAAAAATGAGTCCGGCAAAAGATGGAATGAAAAGCTTGTGGAAGATTTTATTTACGTGGTAAAACATGAATCAATACAATAATAAAGAAGATATTATTACATTTTTATACAAAAATGTTGTAACAAAAAAAAATTCAGATTTAATAAAAGATACATCAAGAATAAACAAAATAAAGTTTGATGCGTATATAGACAGTTCAATATCAAACCCGCTTTCTTTTACTGTCTTTGAACTATCTGATAAAGGGGAATTATTAATAGATAATGCGTCAAGAATAATTGAAAGTGAAGCTGCATTTTTTTTATTTGTAAATATAACACACGGCTGGGTTTTTGCGGTAAAAAATACATTAGATAATCAAAAAAAACTTATAAACAGAGAAAAAATAGAAAATTATAAAATAAAATTTTTAGAATAATTTCTTTAAGCCGAATTAGTAAAAAATTATAAATCAATTAATAATATGATTGACCTTTTTTGTTCATTTTATTACTATAATATTGTTAATAATTGTAAAAAAGGGGATATTATGCCGCAGCCCTTTACACAGGGGAGTCAAATTAAAAAACGTACATCTGTTCTTGTTTTCTTAAAAGGAACTACAGCCCCTCTGGTATTGTATGTTGAAAATCCCAATTCTTTGTATGAAGAATTGTCAATAATATTAAAAAATAATTCCTCAACCCCTAAAATTATTGAGAAAAATACATTTGGTCCTGTCAAAAAGGTTTGCATATTGTCAACACAGATATGTGCAGTTGCTATTCAAGAAGAACAATTTATGTAATAGAGGATTTTTTTGGAGGCAGGAGGGGGGGGAAAAAAACAGAAAAATGACACCGCTTCTTGGATTTTCCTCGGACAAATTTATTGATTATAAAGGTTATAACCTTCTTCGTAAGCTTCAACAACTGCTTTTGAAAACTTTTTAGAAGTTGCCCAGTAAGATGTATGTGCCCTAAGAAAAGTTTTCCTGCTCTTAATATCGGATTTACTGTATAAAAAACCTTCTTGACAGTCAATTTCCGTATCCAACCTTGATTTTAATTCTTCATACGATATGTTTTTTGAAGTCGGATACCCCATTGGATCATCTGCATAGTTAACCGTAAGCCAGAACATATCATTTTCAAGCATATATTTATATAGTAATTTATTATAAGATGTAAGTGAATAATTTGGATTTGAAATATCGGAATAAAAAAGTACTAACGGACTTGCGAAATTTACAATCCCTTTTAGCGCACCTTTAGGAATACAGTATTTACAGCTATAATCATCTAATTTATCATAGGCTGATTTCAACAATTCTTCATTCTTGTTTAGAACAAGCTTCCCGTCTGCACTATAAATAGCTATCCCCGATTCAAGCAATGCGTCAATACAAGAGTTTTCCTTTTTATTTTTCAATATATAATTTCTTAATTCGGAAGAAATCTCTGTTGTATTAAAATATGATTCAATATCAATATCAGGAAGCTTATTGAACATATATTCATAAGTAATAAAAGCCCCTGCGCTATAGCCGAATAATACTACGGAATTTCCGTTACACCAGTTTTCAAGTACCTGCTTATGTAAATCTTCTATTAAAGGATGCATATTTCTGTAATGAGATACCCAAATTGCATCATGCAAAAAATAAGCCAACAAAGTTCTCACAGTTTGAGCAAGTCTTGGACTAAATATTTTAGTAATATTGAGGTCATTATTTAGCATTTGGATTTCTTCCACACTGCGCCGACCCCAGAAAAATGTTCCTGCCGTATCTGATATTTGATATTTTCCGTTTTTCAAAAAATGTTTAAATATGAAATCAGAATTATTAAATGCATTTACCATGTTAGGGTGCATTTTTTTTACTCCGTCATAAAACCAATTTTCCATTTTTTCATCATTATTGTTAGAGCCGTTTATATAAATAAACTGTATCTTTTGCTGTTCTTGTGCAGCAGCATAAAACGGAGTAAGTATTAAAATTAATATTGCAATTATTATCTTTTTCATATTCAAATTTTACAATAATTATAATTTTTTTACAATTTTAAATTTAAGGGATTTATATAGCAAATTCCGTTAATCATATCCGGAACTGTCACACTGAACTTGTTTCAGTGTCTATTAATTAGTAGA
>JAJQFK010000278.1 GCA_021201175.1 Candidatus Gastranaerophilales bacterium
CTGATTGCAACAGGGTGTTCTTTTTGGTTTAATCCCCATTCAAGCATGGCGAGAAGTTCTTCCTTGCAAGAAGGTGCCAGATAAACAAGGTTTGGAATATTGCTCATTAACGGGATATCAAAAACGCATAAATGAGTAGCATCGGCGCTTGAAATTCCGCCCCAGAATACCAAAATAAGTGCAGGTGAATTGTTTAGACATAAATCTTGCGATAATTGGTCATAAGTTCTTTGAATAAATGAACTCATAATCGCTAAAATAGGTTTTGCGCCTGATTTCGCGAGCGCGGAAGTATATGCCACTGCGTGTTCTTCCGCAATACCGGCATCTGTATACCGGTCTGAAAGTTTTGTTCTGAAATCTTTTGTAAAACCAAAAACTCCCGGAGTTGCAGCGTTAACAACTATTACAGATGAATCTTGTTTTACTTTATTAAGAATAAAATCGTTTGTTACGGAATTATAAGTTTCCGAAGAATTTTCTGAAATAACATTTTCCTTATCCAGTGTTCCGGGAAGTATCCAGTGGAAAGCTTCTTTGTTGTCCTCTGCAATTTTAAGTCCATTACCTTTTTGAGTTTTTATATGGACAACTACCGGTGAATCGGAATCTTTTACCTGTTTAAAAGCGTTAATAAGCTGTTCAATATTGTTGCCCTCATCAACGTATAAATACTTAAATCCTAAAGATTTAAAGAAATTGCATTCTGCTTGTCCTTTGGACTCTCGTAAAAGTTTTAGATTATCGTAAAGTCCGCCGTGATTTTCCGCAATAGACATATCATTATCATTAACGATTATAATAATATTGGAATTTAAGACAGCAGCATTATTCAATCCTTCATAGGCTTCTCCTCCGCTTAACGAACCATCTCCGATAAGGGCAATAACATTACCTGTTTCACCCTTTAGATTTCTTGCTTTTGCGCAGCCCGCCGCAAGACTGATTGAAGTAGAGGTATGTCCTATTTTAAATAAATCGTGCACACTTTCTTCCGGTGCTGTATAGCCGGTATATTTTAAATATTTATCAGGATTGATAAACCCTTCTTTCCTGCCGGTCAGTATTTTATGCGGGTAACATTGGTGTGAAACATCGAAAATAATTTTATCTTCGGGAGAATTAAAAACATAATGCATAGCAATAACCGCTTCTATTACACCAAGGTTAGGCGCCAGATGTCCTCCGGTTGCATTGACTTTTTGGACAATTATATCCCTCATTTCATCTGCAAGTATATTTAATTCCGATAAATTTAATTTTTTTAAATCCTCCGGCATATTAACATTTTCAATCATAATAATATATTCCTTTCCCAGAATATTGTACCTGTATATTTATAATTTTAAAGCCTGATAGTAACTTTTAGTCAAGAGTTTTTTTATAAATGATAGAAAATTTAATAAAATTTTAATTTGACCTTTTTATTCTTCTTTTTTAAAATAGGTTAAGAATAGTAGATAAATTTGGAGTATTAAATGGAAGGTCGATATGTTGCTGTTATAGGCTGCGGTATTTGGGGGAAAAATGTTGTCAGAAATTTTTACAACTTAAATGCACTTCATACTGTTTGTGATTTAGACGAAGAAAACAGAAAAAATTTAAAGGAAATATATCCTGATGTTAATTTTACCGCTGATTCAAATGAGGTTTTAGGAAATCCCGAAATAAAAGCAGTAGTTGTTGTTACTCCGAGTCATACACATTATAAAATAGTCAAAAAAGCAATAGAGGCAGGTAAGCATGTCTATGTAGAAAAACCTATATCGACTGTTTCTCAAGAGGCAAAGTCTTTAGCGGAACTTGCCGAAAAAAATAATATCGTCCTTATGGTAGGTCATTTGTTGATGTACCATCCGGCTGTTAACAGGCTTAAAATGCTTATAGATGAAGGGGTTTTAGGCGAAATAAGGTATGTTCAAAGCGACAGACTTAATATAAATCATTTTAAAAATGACCGCAGCGTTATGTGGGATTTGGCGCCGCATGATGTTTCCATGACCAGCTACATACTCGGGAAAGAACCCGTCCGAGTAATAAGCGCCGTCGGTGCTTCTTCCGATAATAATGATATTATGGATATAACACACGTTACAATTGAATATGAGGGTAATATCATTGCTCATATATCAGATAGCTGGATTCATCCGCAAAAAAGAGTTAATTTGCTTGTAAGAGGTACAAAAGCAACTGCTATATTTGATGATACATTGAGTGAAAATAAACTTCAAATTTTTGAAAGTTCATCCCCTAAAACTTCAAAAACTGAAGTACTTGATTATATAGAAATTGAACCCCTAAAATTGGAATGCCAGCATTTTTTGAACTGCATTGAACGCGGTACACAGGCAAGAAGCGATGGGCATAACGGGTTTAATGTCGTAAAAGTTTTAGAGGATGCGGAAAAAATTATGCTTGGTGAAAAAGTTAAAGCTTTGGATTCGGTTAATTTTGCATTATCAAGAAGTAAAAGATAGTTATGAGGTTTTGATATAATGGCTAATTTATTAACAATATTAAGAATGATACTCGCTATAGTTGCAATAGAATTGCTGTTTACAGGACGTCCGGATTTTTGCATGAGTGCAATTTTAATTACATTGTTTGTAATAATTCTCGATGGCTTGGACGGTTATGCTGCAAGAAAACTTAATGAATCTTCAAAATTTGGTTCAGTCTTTGATATTATAGGCGACAGAGTTGTTGAAAATATATATTGGATTGTATTTGCCGTATTCGGTTGGGTAGGTGTTTGGGTTCCGCTTGTTGTTGTAACCAGAGGAATTATTACTGACGGATTAAGAAGTATAGCACTTGCAAAAGGTTATACTGCGTTTGGCGATTCTACCATGATGAAGAATCCTGTATTTAAATTCTTAACCGCTTCAAGATTTTCAAGAGCTTTATATGGCAGTGCAAAAGCATTAGCATTTCTTGCCGTTATGATTGCTCATTTGCCTAATTTTGAATATTATGACGGAATTTCTACAGATGCATTTGTATATATAATTCAATTCCAGCCTCATGCCATAATAACGGCAAACATACTGGTATATATAACAGTTGCAATGTGTGTAATAAGAGGTATTCCGGTAATAATTGAAAGTAAGCAGTATATAAATGAAAATAATCAATAAATATAATATAGTGCTTTTTGAACCGGAAATACCGCAAAATACCGGTAATATAGCCAGATTATGCGCTTGTACGGGTGCAAGGCTTTTTCTTGTCGGTAGACTTGGATTCTCACTTGATGAAAAACATTTGAAAAGAGCCGGTCTTGATTATTGGAACAGCGTTGAAATATTTCAATATGAAAATTTAGATAAATTAAAATCTGATTTTCCGGATTCAACATTTTATTATCTGACAACAAAATCAAAAAATATATATACATTAAAAAGCTTTAAAGAGAATGATTTCTTTGTTTTTGGACCGGAAACACGAGGATTGCCCGAAAGTTTATTAAAAGAAAATTCAGATTATGCTATAACTATACCTATGTTAGACGGACAAAGAAGTTTAAATCTTTCTAATTCAGCAGCAATAGTACTATATGAGGCAATAAGACAAAATGGCTAAAGTTTTTGAAATAAATGAAATAGCAAAAATGATTCCCGAACGAATTGAGGATTCAAATAAAGGAACCTACGGAAAAGTTTTAAATATAGCAGGTTCAAAATATTATCAGGGGGCGGCATTTTTATCATCATATTCCGCATTAAAAATGGGGGCCGGGTTTGTTAGAACGGCATGCCCGGATATTATAATTCCTTCTGTTTCGCAAATGGCGCCGGAATTAACATTTTATCCGTTGATTTCGACAAAGGACGGTGTTATATCCGAAACTAATATTATTAACGAAATTGAAGATTATGATGTAATATCAATAGGCTGCGGGCTTACAACAAAAGAAGATGTAAAAAAGTTTGTTATAAATTTATTGTTATCATTACAGGGTAAAAAACAGCTTGTTATTGATGCTGATGCCATAAATATACTGGGTGAATATCAAGGAAATATTTCAATAAAAAACGCTGTTATAACACCTCATCCTAAAGAATTATCAAGAATTTTACATGTTGATATCAATTCTATTCTTGAAAATCGTGAAAAATATGCAAGAATTGCTTCACAGACTTTTGAATGTATTACGGTTTTAAAAGGTCATAATACGATAATTGCTGATAAAGATAACATATATGTTAACCCTACAGGTTCTTCCGCGCTTGCGAAAGCCGGCAGCGGAGATGTTTTAACCGGCATAATATCCGGTCTTATTGCTCAGCATGCAAAGCCGTTAGATGCCGTAACGGCAGGAACGTTTCTTCATGGGCTGGCGGGTGATATTGCGGAAGATGATTTGACTTCTTACTGTGTGACAGCTTCTGATATAATAAATTATCTGCCCTTTGCAATAAATGAAGTTTTATATAAAGAGTAATCTAAGAGAAATATAAAATGTCCAATGAAAATATAAAAATTTTACAGGATAAATTAAAGGAAAATCCTAAAGATTATGCAGCAATGGAAGCTTATGCCATAGAATTATCAGAAATCGGCGAAAATGAAGAAGCACTAAAAAATTTTCTTTATCTTAAAAATTTATTTCCTAAAAAGCCTGAAATATGGTACAACATAGGAATTATTTTAGAAAAGTTAAAAAGAAACGATGATGCAATAAAATCCTATAAGAAGGCTCTATTATATTCTCCCGATGATACGGATATTATATTTAACCTTGCTTATGCCTGTTTAAAATCTAAAAATTATGATGAAGCAGAAAGTTTGTTTTTAAAAGTGTTAGATAAAGATAAAGATGATGAATATTCGTTATTTCGCCTCGGCGAAA
>JAJQFK010000017.1 GCA_021201175.1 Candidatus Gastranaerophilales bacterium
ATATATTATGGGTAATACGGATAAAAATAAAATTTCAAAGAAAAATATAGATATCAAAGATATAAACATAGAAGATATTGATGACAAGGTTAGAGATGCCGATATTACAATTGAAAAATGGCAGATAAAAGTAAATCAAATAAAAAGAGGAAAATTAAAAATAGAAAATATTCTTCTTTCAGGAATGTTCAAAGACAATATTTTTAACTTTACAACTAAAGATATTAAATTTGCGAAAGGTTTTATAAATGCAAACGGAAAAATAAACTTCCAAAGCGGAGAATCAGAAATAGACTTTGCTGCAAACAACATAGATTCTGATACAGTTGCAGATGCAATCTTTAATATGCCTAATCAAATAAAAGGCTTGGCGGGGGCATCGTTAAAGGCGAAAATGAAACATAATTTTCAAGACATAAATGCACATGCGGACTTTTATATAAAAGAAGGATATTTGCCTCAATTAGGAAGTACCGAATTTATAATTAAAAAATCAAAAAAAGTAAAAAGACCCATTAAAATTAAATTATCCGAAATTACAAATATAGATATGAGTAAAAATGAAGCACTTGTTTCTGATATATCCGGCTCATTTGATATGGATAATGATGATTTAAGCAATATATGCTTATTTGCACAGCAATCGTTCTTGTCACTTTTTATTGAAGGCGATTATGATATATCACAAAGCTATGCAAGAATGAATATTTGGGGTAAGTATGATGTCATTGCTCATAGAAAAATTAAGATTTTATTTGTACCTGTGTCGTTGATATTTAAAATAATATTTCGTCCTGAAAAGACAAAAGAACTATATACAGATAAGCTGCAAAAAATACCTCCAATAGAATCAACTCCTGAAAATGAAAGAGTTTTCAGAGTAAATATTGAAGGTAATTTAAACGATAAAGACATAAAAGTAGATTTAAAAAGTTTAATATAGCTAATAGAACTAGCCCTGTTGGGTATATTTATAGCCACATGGCTAATAGACAATCGGGTAATATAAATGTATGATAATACAGTAATTTTGAATTTCCAACTAAAATGTCAAAATAGACCAGAAAGGGATGTGTTTCTGTTACATAACAGTTTATTGAACCTGCGGGGTAAAAGCCGCAGGCTCTTTTTATATTTTTATATTCAAATTTCCAAAAAATATTTAATCATAAATAAAATTACCAAGCAGATTTTTGGACAGTTTTAATGAATTTTTTTGTTGCACAATCTGAATACTTTTGATAAAATCAACAAAAAGGAGGAAATCATTATGAATAATATCAAACACCACACGGGGGGGGGTATTTTCAAGTTTAGTAATACAAACTAGAAAAAACAAACTTGCTTTTACATTGGCAGAAGTTCTCTTAACCATGACAATTATAGGTATAATAGCGGCAATGACAATTCCGGTATTAATGACCTCGGTAAGTAAAACAGAAACAGAAACAAGATTAAAAAAAGCTTATTCTACTTTTGCACAAGCCATGCAGCTTGTTGAAGCAGGCGAAAGGCGCCCCCTTATGAGTTATTACACAAGTACTACAAAGACTGATATGGTAAAAGTAAGAGACAAGCTAGAAAAATATTTGAATAGTACTATAATTGATGATGTTACTGGTACTTATGGGAGTAAAGTAAATGAATTAAATGATGGTATTTTCTACCAATTATACTATGGAGCTGCCAACTATATTATGCTTATGATTGATATTAATGGTGTTGCAGAACCAAATTCAGATGGTTATGACAGGTTTTACTTTGCTATGTCTAAAAATTCATATATAAAAGACCATCCAAAAGTAAAACCGCTGGATTCATATTGGAGAGCCGAAAATCCGGATGCAGACATTTCAACTTGTACAACTGATACGTGTTGTAAAAATGCTCCTCTGTATTGTTCTTCATTAATAATGAATAACGGATGGGAAATTCCTGATGATTATCCGTATGATATATAGTTAGACCGAAAAATTTAAATATAACATATAAAAAGGACGACCGATAAGTCGTCCTCTTTATATATTTATAAATTTATACCTTTTCGCAATCAAAGACAATTTTTTCATTTTCTAATTTTAATACTATTTTATTGTCTTGAGTGTATTTTCCGGATAAAATTTCTTCGGCAAGCCCATCTTCTATACGTTTTTGGATTAAACGTCTTAAAGGTCTTGCTCCGTATGCCTCTGAATATCCGGAATCTCCTAAATAGTCTTTAACTTCATCTGTTACTTCTATTTTAAGGTTTTGCGATTCAAGTCGTTTAAATAAATCATTTAACATCAAATCAACAATTTGACGAATTTCCGGTTTAGATAAATGTGCAAAGACAATAATATCATCAATTCTGTTCAAGAATTCCGGACGGAAAGATTTTTTCATTTCCTCCATAACTGTATCTTTTAGATGTTCATATTTATCTTTTTGTTCGTCTTGAGCAACGGAAAAACCGAGTTTGCTGGTTGAAGTAATCATACTTGCACCAACATTACTGGTCATTATAATAATTGTGTTTTTGAAATTAATATGTCTGCCTTTAGAATCTGTCAAACGTCCGTCATCAAGTATTTGAAGCATAATATTAAATACATCAGGATGTGCTTTTTCTATTTCGTCAAAAAGAATAACACTGTATGGTTTCTTTCTGATTATTTCTGTCAAATGCCCGCCATCATCATAACCGACATACCCCGGAGGAGAGCCTATTAATTTTGCGGTTGAATGTTTTTCCATAAATTCTGACATATCAACACGAATCATATTATCTTCGCTGCCAAAAACTGCTTCTGCCAGAGCTTTTGCAAGTTCTGTTTTCCCGACACCGGTAGGACCTGAAAATATAAAGCTGCCGATTGGTCTATTTGGTGATTTTAATCCTACTCTTGCGCGTCTTATTGCTTTAGATAAAGCCACAACAGCTTGTTCTTGACCTATAACTCTTTTATGAAGTGTTTCTTCAAGTTTAAGAAGTCTTTCACTTTCACCTTCCGTGATTTTTGTTGTAGGTATACCGGTCATCATGCTTACAACTTGCGCAACAAGCTCTGCTGTAACAACCGGCTTATTTTCTTCGTTATCTTCGCGCCATTGTATTGATAAATCACGAATTCTGTCTTTTAAATCCGCCTCATCATCTCTTAAGTTAGAGGCTGTTTCAAATTCCTGATTTCTTATAGCTTCTTCTTTTTGTTTAATTATAGATTTTAACTGTTTTTCAAGTTCTTTTCCCTCAGGCGGCAAAGCACTTGTCTGAATTCTCAATTTTGAAGCAGCCTCATCTATAATATCGATTGCTTTATCGGGTAAAAATCTATCTGTAATATATTTATATGAAAGTTCTGTAGCCGCAACGATTGCTTCATCCGAAATTGTTAATTTATGATGTTCTTCATATTTAGGCTTAAGACCTTTAATAATTTCAATAGTGTCATCCACCGAGGGTTCTTCGATTATAATAGGCTGAAATCTTCTTTCAAGCGCAGAATCTTTTTCTACATATTTTCTGTATTCTTCAAGTGTTGTTGCACCAATAACCTGAATTTCGCCCCTTGATAATGCCGGTTTTAAAATATTCGCGGCGTCTATAGCACCTTCTGCGGCTCCGGCGCCAATCAGGGTATGCATTTCATCAATAATAAGTATAATATTTCCCGCCTGACGAATTTCGTCCATAATCTTTTTTAGTCGTTCTTCAAATTCGCCCCTGTATTTAGTACCGGCAACCAATAAGCCCATATCAAGCTGAACTACTTTTTTCCCTTCAAGAATATCCGGAACTTCGGAGTTAACAATTCTTGCGGCAAGTCCTTCGGCAACGGCTGTTTTACCGACACCGGGTTCACCTATTAATACGGGATTATTCTTTGTTCTTCGTGCCAAAATTTGTATTACACGTTCTATTTCTTTTTCTCTGCCAACGACAGGGTCAAGCCTTTGTTCCTGTGCGGCGAGTGTTAAATCTGTACCGAATTCATCAAGGCTCGGAGTTTTGGTTTTCCCTGATGAAGATGATGTTGCAGAAGCGGTCTGCGTCGGTTTCGTTTCTCCGAGCATTTTTATCACATTGCTTCTTACTTTATTTAAATCGACTCCCAGATTTTCCAAAATTCGTGCCGCGACACCCTCGCCTTCTCGAATTAATCCTAAAAGCAGGTGTTCTGTACCTATGTAATTATGTCCTAATTGTCTTGCTTCATCCCATGACAATTCTAAAACTCTTTTTGCTCTAGGCGTAAAAGGAATTTCTACCGCAACAAACCCAGAACCGCGTCCGATAATTTTTTCTACTTCAACTCTGGCATCTTTTAAAGTAACTCCCATTGCCTTTAATGTTTTTGCGGCAACTCCCGTTCCTTCTCCAATTAACCCTAGTAATACCTGTTCTGTACCTACAAAATTATGACCCAGTCTTCTTGCTTCTTCTTGTGCAAGCATTATCACTTTTATAGCCTTCTCGGTAAAACGTTCAAACATTGCTTTACTTCTCCTAATAAGACTCCATATTAATATTCTACACCATAATTCAAATTATACAATAATTTTGTCCGAAAAAATTTCGCCGGCTTCCGCATACAAGTTCACAAGTTTCGCCATAGCTCATTCAAGAAGGTCATCGAAAAATGCGCTCGACACTAGATTATGTTACTTATAAAAATTCTTAAATGCTTTTACAACAACTTGTGTTCTATCTTCTACCTTAAGTTTTTGTATTATACTGCTTACGTGAACTTTAACCGTATTTACGCTTACATCAAGTATTTTGGAAATTTCTGTATTATTTAATCCTTCGCAATTATATGTTAAAACTTCCTTTTCCCTGTCTGTAGTATTATAAT
>JAJQFK010000054.1 GCA_021201175.1 Candidatus Gastranaerophilales bacterium
ACCCTAGTGGATATAAGCCTTTTTCTATGCAAAAGTTTTTATCTGATAATTCTTTATAATGCCTCATTACTTCCAGTTCTGTAATTTGAGGTAAAATTGATTTTCCGGTTATTTGAAGGTATTTTTCCTCAATAAAATCAAAATTTACCGGTTCATCAGTCAAATTTATTCCATTCGTACCTGAAATACTTTTTTCAAATATAGTTTTTGTCATTATATCCCCTGTTTATTGTGATAAAAATTGTTGTGTTTGCAGGCATGCTTCTTGGGCACGTTTTGTTATTTCGGTGAAATCAGCATTTTTATACAATGCTCTGCCAATCCCCACTGCTTTAGCTCCTGCCTTTAAATAAGAAGTAATATCTTTAATTTTTATACTTCCTGCGGCAATAATATTTATAAATTTCATCGGACGAAGCATATCTTCAATGTATTCAGCACCGCCCATAGGATTCGCCGGAGATATTTTAATCAACTGTGTTCTTGCTTTCCAGGCAGAATACGCTTCATTTGGAGTTGTTGCGGTCATAATTAGCGGCACTTTTCTGCTTTTACATAAGCGAACAAGATTCATCTGAAACACAGGTGATACAATTACATCAGCCCCTGAATCTATTGCTATTCCCGCCTGACGCTGCGTAATAATTCCGCCCGCCATTACCAATATTTGTGTATTGTTTTTTATTTCCTTAACTAAACTAAGCATTTGCGGATTTTCAATTACTATCTCGATTATGTTTATTCCGCCCTGATGAAGCGCATTAATAACAGATTTTGCTTGATTCGGCTCTTGTATTCTTAATACTGCAAATATTTTTTCCTTCGTTATTTCATTAATTACAGACATCTTATTTCTTTCTCAATTTTAATATATTTTGGATAAAAGCATTATCTATCGTTTCAGAATCATCATCAGACATTAATTTCTCTAAGTCATCTCTAAAAGAAGTTATGTCATCATATTTTCTTAAAATCCCGTCAATAGCAATTGAGATATCCCCTGTTTCTTCCGAAACTACAATACAAACGGAATCGGATATTTCACTTGCACCTATGGCTGCTCTGTGGCGGGTGCCGTATCTCCAGCTTAACTTAGGGTCTTCCGTAAGCGGAAGTAAAACCCCCGCTGCGGCAATTTTATCGTTATTTATTACCATCGCCCCGTCATGCAGCGGTGTATTCGGGAAAAATATTGTCAATATTAACTCCGCTGATATTTCAGCATTTATTGAAGTACCCACTTCGTTATAAAACGAACGGTCATCAGATTTTTGCAGTACAATCAAAGCGCCTCTTTTTACTCTGCTGCAATATTTTACAGCTTCGGTTATTTCTTTTACGGAATTATTTCTCTTTTCTGCATTATTATTTTTAAATGTAAATATGTTTTTAAACATAAATTTTGTTTGACCGAGATGGACAAGTAATTTTCTTAATTCGGGCTGGAATACAACAACGAGTGAAAATAAAATACCGGTAAGTACATACATTGCAATCTGACCTAAAATTTCAAAGTCAAGGGCTATAAGAACAATGCTTATAATCCAGGTTGAAATCATAAATAACAAAATTCCTCTGACAAGTTTTTCGGCTTGTGTATTTCTTATAAATCTCATGTATAAGAATATAACAACTATTGCCACAACCAGAATTTGAAAAAAATCCTTCATTGTAAAAGTTGCCGGTGTTTGTATAAGCTGCGCACCGGATAGAAAACTTCTGTATAAATTTAGGATTGTTTCAAGCATCAATTATCCAATCTTTTAGGAATTAAATCTGATTCTGTCAATTGTTCATAAGTTTGTCTATTTATTATGATATCAGATTTTCCGTTATTTACAAGTACAACGGCAGGTTTTAACACTCTGTTATAATTACTTGACATTGAATATCCGTAAGCACCGGTATCATAAAAACAAATAATATCGCCTTCATTAATATCGGGGAGCATAATATCTTTAGCCAAAATATCACCTGATTCGCAAAATCTTCCGGCAATAGTAACTTTTGTATCTGCCTGTGCATGCGGATTATTTGCTATTTCGACAGTGTATTTTGCCTGATAAAGACTTGGTCTTGCATTATCCGCCATTCCGCCGTCAACAGCCTGATATTTTCTGCCGTTCGGAACTTGTTTTGAACTTCCTGCCGTATATAATGTTACACCGGCTGTACCTACTATACTCCTTCCGGGTTCTATAAATACAGATGGAGCTTCAATTTTATATTCTTTTGAATGAGCTTCAATTGATTCAATTATTACATTGGCGATTTCATATATAGATACCGGTTTATCTTGCTCTGTATATTTTATTCCAACCCCGCCTCCGAGATTAATTTCATGGAGAGTTATTCCGTATTTATCCTGTATATGTTTGATTTCTTTAAATAATACACCTACTTCATCATAATATACTTGTTTTTCAAATATTTGAGAACCTATATGCGCATGTAATCCGACTAATTCAAGATTTTTGTACTGTTCTTTTATCAATTCGACAGCTTCATCTGCCTGTGTTAAATCAAATCCGAATTTTGAATCAAGATGCCCTGTTTGAATGTACTCGTGCGTATGGCATTCAATACCGGGAGTTATCCTTAATAATATGCGGACTTTTTTATTGCTTGAAACTGCAACATTATTTAAAAGTTCAAGTTCAAAGAAATTATCAACAGATATAGTTCCTATCCCGCAATTTATAGCCATTACAAGTTCATCATAAGATTTATTATTTCCGTTAAACAGAGTTTTGGACATATCAAATCCGGAAGAAAGCGCTGTATATATTTCTCCTCCCGAACACAAATCCAAACCGAACCCCTCTTGTTCCATAACTTTACAAATTGCCTTAGTCATAAACGCTTTAGAGGCAAACATCATTTTTATATTTGGATATAATCTAAATGCATCTTTGTAACTTCTTGTTATTGAACGAATTGTTTCTTCATCATATACATACAATGGAGTACCGTATGTATCGGCAAGTTCTGTCAAATCACACCCGCCTATTTCTATGCAGCCGTTGTCATTAATCCTTGTAGTAACCGGTTTTATGTTTTGATTCGCAGTTTCCATTTTATATTCCTCATGTATAATTATTTATCATTGTAATTCTAACATAAATAAATTTGACTTGATTAATACACAAAAAGTATTATTATCTTAATTATGAGAAATTTATTTTTTGTAATAGCTATCATGATTTTTTTCGCTCTGCCGTCATTCAGTTCAGATGACTATGATTCTTTATATGAATCGGCGGAACCTTTTAAATCCAGATTATACAATGATGTTGACCCGTTTCAGGATGAAGATATGATAAAATATGCGTGGTCGCCATATCCATTGTTTAGAACATCTGCATACTTATATTTTAAGGATTCAACTATAGAACCGGGGTATTATTCACTTACACCGCGGACTTTTAACGGCTCGGATTATATTTTATTTAAACAGAACGGAAAAGTTCAATTCGTTATTCCGTCTGCAAAAACAGAAGCCACACCATTAAATTTTTATGAGGCAAATACTCCAAAAATTAAACAAACAAAATGGCAAAAGTTTGCTTCTAATGTCAAAAAAAAGTTTTATGATACCGCTCAAGATTCAATGCGCTCAACTCCTCCAAGTTCTATGCTTAATGTTGAAGCAGATGTTAAGTATATCATCCTTGTTTTATACTATGGAGAAAAAAAATACACCGCAGTCTTTAAAAGAACACCTTATTGATACTTAAAAAAATTTTTTCCTTTTTGCAGCCGTTTCTTTGTCACCAGATAACCGCATTTTGTACACGCAAGCACTTCTCCGGTTGAGTCAACAGGCATGAATGTATGACGGCAAGTGACAATATCTTCATTTTCAACAATTTCACCGTTTGACAACGGCACAGTCTCCACACTTTTCTTTTTAAATTTCATACATATTTTTATAATTTTTTCTATAATATACATCAAAATATTTCCGATAAGATTATTGCAATACATAACAATGCCGTAAATGATACAAGAAGATTACGTACTATTATAAATTTTAATATAAAATTTTGCTGTTCTTCCGGTACTTTATTGACTCCGCTTGTATTTCCCATAAATATAGTGCGCTTTATCTGTTGGTTAGGATTCTTTACATGTATTGTCATTACATTATAGAGAGAAACAGCGCAAGGAAGGCTCAAAAACACAATAAAATAGTAATAATCCAGTATATGCATTAAAACAGATACAAAAATATTGAGATAAGCGCCAAAAACAATAATGCCCAAAAGATATAATGCTCTTTTTTGGGTTTTGCATAATCGGCAAATGGTTATTTTTCGATTTTTAGTATCATAACTAAAATCTAAAAGCATGTGATTATGAAGCACAGCAACAGATAAAAGACCGGTTGAAATTGATAAAAGTAAAATCTTCAGAGAATAACTTCCGGTCATAATGTAAAAAACACCGGAGTATAACAAAGGAGAAAATATAACTGCAACAATAACCTCTCCAAGCCCTAAACAGCCTAAAACAGGATATAACAAGCATAATATAATTGTAGGAATTATTATAATAAGCAGTTTAATTCCATAAATTTTAAGAAAGAATAAAGCAATCAAAAATGAAAGAAAGAATAAAATAATCGTCGCAATATAGTAATCTTTTAACGCGAGTTGACTGTTAAAAAGACAAAAACATTTGCCTTTTTGAAAATTAAAATCTTTTTTTACACCTTTATCAATTAGTTTTTTTTCACGTAAATAGTCTATAATGTCATCAAATATATTTGTAGCCAGATGAAGAATAACAATTCCCATAAGTGCAATTAACCCATAAAA
>JAJQFK010000035.1 GCA_021201175.1 Candidatus Gastranaerophilales bacterium
CTACACTATTATAATAGTGGATACACCATTATAATACTGGATTTTGACAAAAAAGGTTAAACTTATGAAAAAAAATGCATTTACATTGTCGGAAGTTTTAATTACTTTAGTAATCGTAGGCATAATTGCAGCAATAACAGTTCCGACTCTTATGGCAAATTACAGGAAACAGGCAACACTATCAAAATTAAAAAAATTTCATTCAACACTGGCTAACGCGGTTAAATTAACAGAATTAGATAACGGTATCCCTTTTTCGCAATGGAGTGGTATTAATAACAGCTTAGATTGGTGGAACGAAAATATAGGGAAATACATGCCTGTAGTCGAAATAGCAGAAAACAAGTATGAAATTAATGATTTATCCCGTTCCGGTAGTATTCCGTCACATCTTTACATGTTAAATGATGGTACAACAATAACCGAGATTGGCACAGGGTGCTGTGGTACTGGTAAATATATTAGTATTTGGTATGATACAAACGGAGCAAAGGGACCAAACCAATGGGGACGAGATATTTTTCAATTCAACATTAGGGAAAATGAAGCTAGACAAACACTGGTCGGAGCAAATTTTCACTCCAGAGGTACGGCGGAAACAAGAGAACGATTGCTGAATTATTGCAGGAGCGGTAATTTAAAAGGATGTACGGAACTAATAATGCGTGATGGCTGGGAGTTCAAAAGTGACTACCCGTTTAGTATTTAACAGTCAGGAATTTATTTTTTCAGTAAGTTCTTTTATGTCTTGTGATAGATGGCGGTCTGTTAATAAATCGGTTTTGACCTTTTGATGAGAATACATTATTGTTGTGTGCTTTCTGTTGAAATGTTCACCTATACAAGGAAAACTTTCTGCTGTCATTTCTTTTGCAAGATATATTGCCGCCTGTCTTGCATAGGCAGTTTTTGCCGCCCTGTTTGTACTTTTAATATCCTCTGGGGATATATTGTAAAAACTTGAAACTATATCAATTATTCCGTCTATTGTTACAGTTTTTCTTTTTTCATTAAAATTTATTATTTTTTTCACTATATCCACAGTAATCGGAATTTGATTAATAGAAGTGTATGCACTGATTGTATTAAAAGCGCCTTCAAGTTCCCGCACGTTTTTGTTATAAACGGAGGCAAGAAACTCTATAACATCAGACGACATACGTATATTATTATCTATTGAAAGCTTTTTTAGAATAGCCATTCTTGTTTCCAAATCAGGGACTTGAATATCTGCTAAAAGTCCCATTTGGAATCTTGTTTTTAGCCGGTCAGGAGTATTTTCAAATTTTTCAGGCGGTCTGTCTGATGTAAATACTATTTGCTTTCCGGAATTGTGCAAACTTTCAAATGTATTAAACATTTCTTCTTCTGTTCTTACTTTGCCTTCTATAAGCTGAATATCATCAATAAGCAGGACATCTACACATCTGTATTTGTTTCGGAATTCATTCATTTTTTTATTTTTATCGCCGGCTTTATCCATGCCCTTTGCAATGGAATTTACCAAATCATTTATAAATTCTTCTGCTTTTATATATTTTACTTTTAATTTTGATTTTTTAAACAAAATATCATGCCCGATAGCCTGTAAAAGATGAGTTTTTCCAAGTCCTGAACCGCCGTATATAAACAAAGGATTATATTGTTTTCCGGGGTCTTTTGCAACAGCTGCAGCAACAGCGTATGCAAATTTGTTATTAGAACCAACAACAAAATTTTCAAATTTATATTTTAAGTTTAGTTTACAATCGGATTGCATTTGCTTGAGTCCGTCAAATTTAGACGGATTCAGCTTTTTTTCGAGATTTTTTATAAACTCTTTTTCTTCTTCCTTTTTAACTTTTTGTCTTTCTTTTTCAAGTTTTTTATGCAAATCTTCATCATACAAAACTTTAAAATAAACATCTCGTTTACATATTTCTGATAATGCTTTTGAAATTTGTGCTTGATGTTTTTGTATAATTTGTATTGCAAGATTTTGACCTGATAATACGCAGAAGCAATTATCTTCAAAAGAATGAGGAACTAAAGGCAATATCCAGGTTTCATAAGTTGTTGCCATAATAGTATCCTTCAATATAACCAGAACATCGTCCCAGATTTTTTTGATTAATTCGTCTTCCATGCCTATCTTTTGTATAAAAATTAATTAACTTTTGTAGTAAGTCTTAAATGCAATTCCCTCAATTGTTCTTCGGAAGCTTTTGCCGGAGCGTCAGTCATAAGACATTTTGCAGCTGAATTTTTAGGAAATGCAATAACATCTCTTATAGAATTTGTTTTCGCAAGAAGCGCAACTACTCTGTCTAACCCGAGCGCAAGCCCTGCATGCGGCGGTGTTCCGTATCTGAATGCATTTATCATAAATCCGAATTTTTCTTTTGTTTCTTCTTCTGATAATCCTAACGCTCTGAATACCCTTTCTTGTATTTCTGAAGAATGGATTCTGACACTTCCTCCGCCCAATTCATTACCGTTGTACACAATATCATAAGCAATTGACCTGCAATTTGCCGGATCTGATTCCATCTTATCTATATCTTCTAAATTAGGCATTGTGAACGGGTGATGAACTGATACATATCTGTTATCTTCCTCGGAATATTCAAACATCGGAAAATCAACAACCCATAACAGAGCATGAGCATCCGGATTAATAAGATTGAGTTTTTCCCCGAAATATAATCTTAATCTGCCCATAACATCGTAGGTAACTTTTGGTTTATCAGCAACGAAGAAGATAACATCACCGCTTTTAGCACCGGCTCTGTCTTTTATCTGTTGCGCTTGTTCTGTTGTTAAGAACTTTAATACGGGAGATTTTGCACTGCCGTCCTCAAGATAAATAATATTTGCAAGCGCTTTTGCTCCAAATGATATGGCAAGTTTTGTAATATCATCTATTTCTTTTCTTGAATATCCTGCTATTCCGGGGATTTTTATCGCTCTTACTATCCCGCCGGCATTCAGTGTATCTTTTAATATTTGAAAGTCAGATTCCATTATAATATCGCCAATATCAAACAATTCAAGTCCGAAACGCAAATCAGGGCGGTCGCTACCATATTTATCCATTGCTTCTTTATAAGTAATTACGGGCAATTTTTCAGGTGTATCATAACCTACAAGTTTAAATACATCTCTTAAAAGCCCTTCAACCATATTCATAATATCTTGTTGTTCAACAAATGACATTTCTATATCTACCTGAGTAAATTCGGGCTGTCTGTCGGCTCTTAAATCTTCATCTCTGAAACATCTTGCTATCTGGTAGTATCTTTCAATTCCTCCTACCATTAATAACTGTTTAAAAATTTGCGGAGATTGGGGAAGTGCATAAAATTTCCCCGGCTGAACACGGCTCGGAACAAGATAATCCCTTGCCCCTTCCGGTGTTGTTTTTATTAAAATAGGAGTTTCCACTTCTAAGAAATTTTGATTATTCAAATAATTCCGCATTGTTTTAACAATTTCATGTCTTAACTTTAAACAGTTTAGTACTTTTTCCTGTCTTAAATCGAGGTAGCGGTATTTTAATCTTATATCTTCACTAACATCATCTGCATTTAACGGGAATGGCAAAACTTGTGAAGTTGACAATATTTCTATTGATTTAGGATATACTTCAATTTCACCTGTGGGAAGTTTTGGATTATATGTTTCTTCAGGTCTTATTGATACTATTCCGGTTGCTTTTATAACAAACTCATCTCTTAATTTTTGGAATACATCATAAACTTCCGGATTTTTTTGAGGGTCTGACACTAATTGAAATACTCCTGATTTATCCCGGACTTCTACAAATATTATTCCGCCCAAATCTCTTACAGCAGACACCCAGCCCGCAATTGTTACTTCTTTTCCTGTTTCGTTTTTTGTTATTTCACCGCAGCCATGCGTTTTCATTGATGTAGTTGTTAACATTATTATCTTTTCCTATTTCTCACTTTAATATAAATTTAACTCAAATATAGTTATTTTTCAAAGAAATTATATATTTCTCTTTTTAACTCTTACGCCTTCAACTTCATAAACATTTTCTATTGCTATAAATGCTTTTGGATCTACAGTTTTTGCAACTTCTTTTAATTTTTGAACTTGCAGTCTTGAAATTACGCAGTACACAATTCTTTTTGCAGCTCCGGAGTATCCGCCGACAGCATCAATATATGTTACACTTACGTCCATTTTTTCCATTATATCTTTTCCGATTTCCTCTGAATAATCAGTAACAACGAAAACAGATTTTGACTCATTCAAACCTTCAATTACAACATCCATGGTCTTATATGCAACAAAGTAAGTAATAATGGAATAAAGGGCATGTGTCCAATCGTACACAAAACCTGCTATTGTAAATATAAATAAATTGATAAACATGATTATTTCGCCGACAGAAAAACTAATTTTCTTAGTGGCATAAACCGCCATAATTTCAGTACCGTCAACAGAAGCACCGTTTCTTAATATTAATCCGACTCCGGCTCCGAGTATAAGCCCGCCGAATATTGATACTAAAAACAAATCAGATGTATCAATGATACATTTTCCGTGAAGGAATTGCGAGAAAAATGTTACCCCGCAGGCAAATACAATAATAGATAAAAATGTATATAAAACAAACCTTTTGCCGAGTTTTTTCAATGCAAGAATTATAAACGGAATATTTATAATAACAACAAAAACACCTAAAGGCTGTTTTGTAAGTGTGTTTAAAATCATAGAAATACCGGTAACGCCGCCGTCAATGATTCTGCTCGGTACAAGAAATGCTTCAATCGCAAATGCATATATGAT
>JAJQFK010000006.1 GCA_021201175.1 Candidatus Gastranaerophilales bacterium
TTTGAATCAACACTTTATATTCAAGCCAAACTACTGGAAAACGAAGCAATCTAGAAAATAAGAACTAGATTGCCGCGAAAATCAAAGATTTTCTCGAAATAACGCTTCTGCTTTCAGCCATCGCCAATTCTTATACAAACAATTCAAATTAATCAGGCAGCAGTAATAATTCCAAAAGATAAGAAAAAGAGGTAATGAACAGAGCAGGCATAACATATCATAATTCAAAGATAGAAATACTATAAAAAACGAAACGAATATAAAAAAAATATAAAAAAGGAAATGTTTGCCTGTAACATTTCTTTTATGAACAAGGAGGAAAAATGAAATTAAACAAAATGACACTTGCTGCCGTAGTAACACTCGGAGTATTAGCAAGTACAAATGCAGGTTTTACACAAGAAACAGCAACTGAACCGTCAACTGAGCTTTTGGCAGCTTGCCCTTTGTCTGGATGCCCTTCTCCTGTGACACCGCAAACCGCAAAATGTCCGAAATGTCTTGATGATATAGATAGTTGTTCTTGCCAGCCTAAAACAACATGCAACCCATGTGAAAAGAAAAACGATTGCAATACATGTAAGCCAATATCAGATGCATGCAATCCATGCCCGCCGATAGCGCAATGTCCTGCACCGTCAAGCCCGACATGTGCAGTTTGTCCGGCAACAACTGATGATAAAAAATTCCAACAGCAGGTATATGCATACCCTAATGCTATTTACGGAAATAATCAGGTAGTAGGAGAAAGAAATAATGCATTGTATATTGGCGATGATTCATTACCGGGATTTTCAGGTGTTCCGGTATCAACACCAATGCAAACAGCTGCCGCTTGCGGCTGTGAGGACGGAAGTATGACCGGTGCTGCTGCACCAATGCCATGTCTTGACAATACGCCATATATGCATGGCATACCTGTAGACAGAAACCCCGGACATCTGGATACAGCAGGCTGTCCTGTTCAAATACATACAAATACCAGTATGGATGTTATGAAAAGAACTTTAGAACCATTTGAATATTCTGCAGCAACAGGCGGTGCTGCTCCTATAGTCAGCGCATTTGAAGATGTTCCCGATGGTTTCTGGGCTAGCTGCGATATAAATGTTTTAACCGATAATAATGTCATAGCCGGTTATCCGGATAGAACATTCAAGCCTAATTTACCTGTATCAAGAGCAGAAATGGCTACATTAGTAGTAAAAGGCTTTAATTTGAATGAAAATGTAACATGTCCGAACGCAATGTTTAAAGATGTACCGGAATCTCACTGGGCAAATAAAACAATTGCAAAAGCAGTATCAAACGGCTTAATGAGCGGTTATCCGAACAATTTATTCAAACCGAATCAACCAATATCAAGAGCTGAAGCGTTTTCAATAATGGCAAAAGGTATTAATTGTCCTATGGATGATTGTAAGGCTGATGAAGTATTAAGCAAATACTGCGACGGAAATTCTGTTCCGGGCTGGGCTAAAATACCTGTAGCAAAAGTTTTGGAAACAGGTGGTATATCTGAATTCCCGAATCCGCAAGAAATTGCGCCTAATAAAGATGCAAGCCGTGCCGAAATTGCTTCTATGCTGGAAAATGTAAGAATAGCTTTAGGTTACAGCAGTAACGACAGAGTAACATCTTCCGATTGCGGATGTACACCGAAAAAGGCTTTCTATCATAGTGAAGAAGTTGTAACAATACCTACGCTTCAACTTACCTTCAACGATGAAATCAGTGCGAAATCCGCAAATGTAGGCGACAGATTTGCAGCAAAAACAATCGATTCTGTTACAATCAACGGAATAGAATTCCCTGCCGGCTCTCGTGTAGACGGTAAAGTTCTTGAAGTCGTCAGACCAACAAAACATTGTCAGGGAGCGTTAAAATTATCATTTAATACAATTAAAAACGGTAAATGTAAGGCAGACTTACCAAATCAAATTTTAACCGCACAGGTAAATAAAGTTAAAAAACCTAATGGTTTCGCAAGATTGATAGAATTTCCGTTTACTTGGACAGGCGGATTGTTAGGTGATGTCGGAAGAACCGTCGGCGGTGCAATAGTTAGTGCCAGCAACGCTGTTGAACAAACAGTAAGCGGTATCGGCGTAGGTACCGGAGAAATTTTCCAGGGTGAATTCAAAGCTGCCGGAAGAAGCTATCTCGATGTCGGAAAAGCTATAGTTAAAGCTCCGATAGACGTAACAAGAACAGCTTTATCAGGTACTATGGGATTATTCCAATATACCGGCGATGAAATCACATATCTTGTAGACCCGAAAGGTATGAGAGTATCATCTGTAAATCCAAAGGAAAAAGTCACAATTGCTTTTGGTTGTCATGAACAATAATCAACTTCATTAAAACGCATAACCTCCGAATTTATTCGGGGGTTTTGTTTTTCAATGCCTGATTATGTTATATAAATATACGTTGTATTGACTCAATACTTTTTCGGAATTAAAATAATATGGTCTTATTTTATTTAAGGGATTGTATGAAAGAATTTGAAACTGACTATATTGAAAAAGTGTTAGATATAATGAAGAATAACGGTTTGACCGAAGTTATTCTTGAAGAAGGCGAAAAATCTTTGATTATAAAAGGAAATTCTTTCGTTCCCGTAAAGAAACAAAATGCAGCTATTATGCAAATTGAAACACCTTCTCAAAATATTTTAAATCCTAATACAGAAGCAGAAATAAAGCAGGAAAATAAAAATAACACAGTTCCGATTATATCGGATATGATAGGTATATTCTATTCAAAACCGTCGCCGGAAGAAGCTTCTTTTGTTAAAGTTGGTGATGAAATAAAAGCAGGACAGGTGGTTTGTATTATTGAAACTATAAAATTGGTTAACAAAATAACTTCCGATTTCTCGGGAAAAGTTGTTGAAATTTGTATAGAGAACGGTAAACCCGTTGAGTACGGTCAAGTTATAATGTATATTGAAAAGAATTAATGGTATCGGGGTATGTTTAAAAAAGTATTAATTGCGAACAGAGGCGAAGTTGCAGTCAGAATTATAAGAGCTTGCAGAGAGATAGGCATTCCGACAGTTGCAGTGTATTCTCAAGCAGATGCCGATTCGTTGCATGTCAGTCTTGCAACAGAAGCATATTGTATAGGTCCTAATGAAAGTTCAAAAAGTTATTTGAATATTCCGGCAATAATTTCTGCGGCATTAATATCCGGCGCAGATGCTATACACCCCGGCTACGGTTTTATGTCCGAGAGGGCGGATTTTGCGGAGATTTGCGCTGAACATAATATCAAGTTTATAGGTCCTTCTCCTGAATCAATGAGATTGATGGGCGATAAAGCTACGGCAAGAAAAACAATGGCTGCAAAAAATGTACCGATAACTCCGGGAACAGGAATTATTACTGATATAGAAGAAGCTAAAGCAGCGGCAAAAAAATTCGGGTATCCTGTTATTGTTAAAGCAACTGCCGGCGGCGGCGGGAAAGGTATGCGAACAGCATATAATGATTCTGAATTAGTACAAAGTATTAATCTTTGCCGTCAAGAAGCTGAAAAGTTTTTTGGCAACCCCGATGTTTATATGGAAAAATATCTTGTTAATCCGCGGCATATTGAAGTCCAAATTATTGCTGATAAATTTGGCAATGTAGTCCATCTGGGTGAAAGAGATTGTTCTATTCAAAGAAGGCACCAAAAATTAGTAGAAGAAGCCCCTTCGCCCGCTGTTAGTGATGAGGTCAGAAAAAAACTCGGCGATGCTGCTGTTCGGGCTGCTCTTGCCGCTAATTATGAAGGTGTTGGAACTATAGAATTTTTACTTGATAAGGATAAAAATTTCTATTTTATGGAAATGAATACCCGTTTACAAGTTGAACACGGTATCTCTGAAATGATTTCAAATATTGATATAGTAAGAGAACAGATAAATATTGCCGCCGGTAATCCTTTATCATTTAAACAGTCTGATATTAAATTGTTCGGGCATGCCATTGAATGCCGTATTAATGCCGAAGATCCAGAAAGAAACTTTCTTCCGGCGCCGGGGGAAATAAACGGATATATTACTCCGGGAGGTTTCGGAGTAAGAGTCGATTCTCATGTATATTCCGGATATAAAATTCCGCCTTATTATGATTCTTTAATCAGTAAATTGATGTGTTGGGCACCCACAAGAGAGGAAGCCAGAAGAAGAATGTATAGAGCACTTAAAGAATATGTTATTACCGGAGTAAAAACCACACTTCCATTTTATCAGGAACTGATAGAGGATGAAGTGTTTATAAGCGGAAATTTTGACACAGGATTTATGAATAACTATAAATCCAATTGCGAAACGTTGTGAATGCAGGACAAATTTGATATAAGCGACAAAAAAACTCAATCTCTGAAACGTTGGCTTGGTGAAAAGTTAGAAAATTTTGTAAAAAATACCTGATTATGTTTTTACTGACTTATTTACATGAGGTTTTGGTATTCCAATCTAAGTCATTACAATTTAAATAGTCTAAATTTTCTTTATATAATACCCAGGGGGCACAATTCCAACCCTGTGCAGTTGAGGCATCAAGGCAATCATCTTTTACCATTTCAGCGACATCCCCATCCATTCCTTCAGGCACAACTTGATTTTTTGTTATGTAAAATGAAAAATAATCAATTCCTTGTATATTAGGTCCTTTATCACCATTTATGTCAACATAAAATTGACCGCATATTTTTTTTAAATTATTAGACGTATATTGACAGTTCCAACTTTAGTTACAAATCATCGTGACAAGCAGATTGTTGCCCAA
>JAJQFK010000186.1 GCA_021201175.1 Candidatus Gastranaerophilales bacterium
TATTATATCAGCAAAATTATACTCAAATGAAATATAGGAGAACAAAAAATGATTAAAATCGGTACAGCATTATTTGAAGCTTGTGAAGAACTTGAAAGGGAAAAAGGAATATCAAAAGAAGTTATTATAGCTTCCTTATGTGATGCGATGGTTACAGCATATAAAAAACATATAAAACAAAAAGAAGTGCCGAATGCAGAAGCGATTTTAGATGAGCAGTCCGGCGAAATCGGAGTTTTTAGAACAAAATTGGTTGTTGAAACTGTTCAAGATCCGGATTTAGAAATATCACTTGATGACGCTAAAGAAATAGATGATGAAGTTGAACTGGAGGATGAAGTAAAAATTGAAGTAACTCCGGAAAACTTTGGCAGAATTGCAGCCCAAAGTGCAAAACAAGTTATAACTCAACGTATAAGAGAAGCGGAAAGAAAACTTGTTCTTGATGAATTTATGGAAAAGAAAGGTACTTTAACTACAGGTATTATACAAAGAGTAGAAAATCGAAATGTCATTGTTAATATAGGAAAAACAGATGCAATAATGCCTCAAAAAGAACAAATCCCCGGAGAATATTACAAACCCGGCAACAGAATAAGAGTTTTTGTTCTCAATGTTAAAGAAACATCAAGACTTCCGCAGGTTATTGTTTCTCATGCACATTCAGAAATAGTCAGAGAATTGTTTGAACTTGAAGTTCCTGAAATTGAAGACGGTATAGTAGAAATTAAATCTATATCCAGAGAAGCAGGATTCAGAACTAAAATAGCAGTTACAAGTAATGATCCTGATGTTGATTCCGTTGGTGCTTGTATTGGTCCAAGGGGAAGCAGAATCCAAACAATTATAGGCGAATTAAAAAATGAAAAAATAGATATTGTAAGATATTCGGAAAATCCTGTTGAATATATAGTAAATGCATTATCACCTGCAAGAATAGTATCCGTAGATATTCTTGCGGATGATGAATATTCTAAAGAGGCTTTTGTTGTTGTTCCTGATGACCAGTTAAGTCTTGCAATCGGTCGTGATGGGCAAAATGTAAGGCTTGCACATAAATTAACCGGATGGAAAATTGATATTAAGAGCGAAACTCAAGCTGAAAAAATGGAATTTAATCCAAATCCTCAGCCTGTTACAGAAAATGATTCAGCACCTTCTGAAGATATTGAAGATGAAGATAATACTCTGGCTGATGAAATCAGGGAAGAAGAAGAATACGCTATTGATGAAGATGATTTGGAATCAATTGAAAATAACGACGAATTACAAGAAAACACCGCAGAATAATTAAAGGAGGCAATATGGCAATAAGTATCAGAGCTGCTGTTAAAAATATTTTTTCAGAGAAATATAATAAATTTACTTTATTTCAAACATTTGTATTAATTTTTATTACCGGAATTTACAGTACCTATGTTTTAAATAACGGAGTCGATCCGGAAACCCAGTATTCATGGGAATATTTTGCTAAATACACTTTAAAATATCTCGGTTATTTGCTGCTTGGTGTTATTACCGGAGGAGTTCTTGTTCAAGGACTCAACAATATAATCTTTGATAAAGAACAAGTGTATCCTTCTTTAAAAGGAAATTTAAAATCTATAGCAGAAGCAGGATTTAAAAATATTTTAGGAAATATTGTTATATGGACTATTTTTTGGCTTATAATTTATATGTTTGTATATGCCATTATAAATTCCGTTTATTATTTGAGTTCAAACGGTGTTTCTGATTCTGCATTATCAACTTTTGTTAAATTCGGACAATGCTTTTGTTATATTTTACAATTAATATTCGCTTTAACATACATGGGATTATTCTTTAATTTTGCAGTATCTTTGAAATTTAGGGATTTCTTTAATTTTAAGAAATTATGGAAACAAATTAAATGTTCAAAATTCTGGATATTTTTAGTAAAACTAACATTAGTAATTGTCGGCATATTAATAATTGTAATTGCGGCAATGCTTGCAGTATTGTATTTAAAATACGGTATGAGCGGATTTAACACACAAACGGCAGGAATACTTAAATCTCACTATTTGTTTAAGCTTTCTATGTTATTTTTAACATCAATACTTTTTATATTTTATATAGATTTATCATCGCAATATTTAAGTGATACAAAATCATTGCATGAGGAAGAAAAACCGGCAGAAACGGAAGAAAAAGTTAATGAGTAAAGAAAATGCCGGTTTCTACCGGCATTTATATTAAATATTTGACTTGTGCATTTAAAATTATTATTATTAATATTGTAGATGGAGATACGAATATGAGGCTTGCAGATAAACTCAAATTATTTGAAAGACAGCTTGTTTTTATGAAATGGGGATCCAGCGAAGGTTATGGGCGCATAAATTATGTGGGTTTCGATTTTCTGGAGTTTGAGGTTTTTGATACCGATATTCTTGAATATACAGATAAGGTTATAATAAATATCCAACTTGTCTTGGAGGTTGTTATAAAAGGCTCTGATATTGCAAGAATTCTGGCGGAATATTCTGCTTCCTTGCCGGCTCATAATAAAGATAATGTATAAATTTATACAGCAATGTCAGGCGAAGATTGTGCTCGACATCGGATTATGTTCTAAAAACATCAAAATATGATATAATTTTCTAAACGACCCGTAAAATTAAAAACAAGCGGAAAATAGCGGCGAAATCAAACCGGAAAGAAGGAAAAATGGCTGAAAATTATATATATTTTGTTGATGTAACAAATCGCGACGGGGTTCAGACTTCCCGTTTAGGACTTGCGAAGCTGCAAAAAACAATAATAAATCTAATGCTTGATGATATTGGAATTACGCAGTCAGAGTTCGGATTCCCGACAACAAAACATGAAATAAATTATTTGAACGGTAATTTGGAGCTGGCAGATAGAGGAGTAATTACAAAAACCCGTTTATCGGGCTGGATGAGAGGAATAGAAGAAGATGTTTTGCTTTCTTTCCAAAATGTTCCGAGATTAAAATATATAAATCTTTCGGTGTCAACATCGGAACAAATGATAAAAGGTAAATTCGGCGGTAAAAAAACAAAAGAAGATATTATAAAATCAACAGCCAAAGCGCTTGATACAGCAGCAGCATGCGGGGCTCAATCAATAGGGGTAAATGCTGAGGATGCTTCAAGAACAGATTTGAATTATTTAATTGACTTTGCTATTGAAGCCAAAAAACATGGTGCAAAAAAATTCAGATATTGCGATACTTTAGGTTATGATGACCCAATAAGTGCATACGAAAGAATATCCAAAATAGCACAAGCTGTAAAAATGGATATCGAATTACATTTTCATAATGATTTAGGGATGGCGGCGGGTAACTCGGTAATGGGTGCGAAAGCGGCAATTGATGCCGGAGTTAATGCATATATAAATACGGCAATAAACGGAATGGGTGAACGTGCCGGAAATGCTGATTTAATTTCCTGCCTTTTAGCGGTGTTAAAATCCAGCGGAATGAAAGACCGGTATAAAATTGACCCTAATATAGATTTATCAAAGACCTGGAAGCTCGCAAAATATACTTCTTATGCATTTAACGTACCGATACCGATAAATCAGCCCGCAACCGGTGCAAATGCCTTTGCACATGAATCCGGTATTCATGCCGATGGCGCCTTGAAAGACAGACTCAATTATGAACTTTATGATTATGAAGAACTTGGCAGGGGTGAACCTGAAATCGTTGAAACAGGCAGAATGATTACAACAGGCGAATATGGCGGTATAAAAGGTTTTAGAAATGTTTATGAAAAAATGGAAATAGAATTTCAAGATGAAGATGAAGCAAGAAACATTCTTGAACTGGCAAGATATGCAAATGTACATACTCAAAGACCGCTGACTCAAAGCGAATTAAAATTTATATACTACTATCCCGATATAGCAGCAAAAATAATGACGGTAACTCCATATTATATGCCGACGGGAAATTTAAAAAAGCGTATTGATAATAACTTTATTACGCAGCCGCATTTATTTGTATAGGAGAAACTTATGGGACAAACAATAGCAGAAAAAATTTTATCATCACATTCCGCAAAGCAAGTAACACCGGGAGAATTAATAATTGCGAATATAGAGGCAGTAATGGTTCAAGACGGAACGGGACCTTTAGCCGTAAATGAGTTTGAGAAATTAAATAAAGAAAAATTATTTAATCCGGAACGAACAATACTGTTTATAGACCATGCAGCACCCAGCCCCCGAAAAGAATTATCAAACTCCCATATAGTTTTAAGAAATTTTGCAAAAAAATACGGCGCCGTATTGTCAGAATCAGGCGAAGGAGTTTGTCATCAAAGACTGGTCGAAACATTTATAAATCCGGGAGAAATCCTTCTCGGGGCAGATTCTCATACATGTACTTCCGGCGCTTTAGGCGCATTTGCGACAGGAGTGGGTTCGACCGATATAGCGGTTGTAATGGCGCTCGGGAAAACATGGTTGAAAGTTCCTTCTACATTCAAAATAGTTCTTAAAGGCGAATTTCCAAAGGGAGTATATGCAAAGGATTTAATTCTCCATCTGATAGGTTTAATAGGTGCTGACGGGGCAACATACAAAGCGCTTGAATTTACAGGAGAAGCAGTAAAAAAAATGTCAATGTCGGATAGGTTTACTATCTCTAATATGGCGGTAGAAGCGGGAGCAAAAGCAGGACTTTTTGAAACTGATGAAATAACCTTTGAATACCTGAAAGAACATAACAGAGCTGATAAATTTAAAGAGATTAAAGC